>CAKTSW010000093.1 GCA_934613165.1 uncultured Ellagibacter sp. | reverse complement strand
ACGAGCACCTTGTCGCCCGGCTTGCAGCGCTCGCCGCCCAGGTTCACGCCCTCGGGGATGGCTCCCACGCCCGCAGTGTTGATGAACACGCCGTCGCCGTGGCCTCGGTTCACCACCTTGGTGTCGCCGGTGACCACGCGCACGCCTGCCTCGCGCGCGGTTTCGGCCATGGTGGCGCAGATGCGCCTCAAATCTTCCATCGGGAAACCCTCTTCAAGGATGAACCCGCAGCTCAGGTAGAGGGGGCGTGCACCCGACGTGGCGACGTCGTTCACCGTGCCGCACACGGCCAAATGCCCGATGTTGCCGCCTGGGAAGAAATGCGGCGTGACGACGAAGCTGTCGGTCGAGAACGCGAGGCGCTCGCCGGGGGCCGGGGCGGGAAGCGTCGCCGCATCGTTGCCCTGCAGAAGCTCGTCGCTGCCGTATGCCTCGAAGAACACCTCGTCGATGATCCGCTTCATCATCGAGCCGCCGCTGCCGTGACCCAGCATCACCTTGTCGTCCATGGGGGAATCCTCTCTAGCTTGCAACCCGTTGCGCGCCCCGCGCACGGGCGATCGTCCGTTTCCCCCATGATACGACAGAGCGGAAGCCCCGCGCAGCCGGCACGCCGAGCGGCAGGCAAACAGCAAACCGGGGCAAGCGCGTTTGCAAGGGCAGACGGCAAATGCGCGATGGAGCTTGTTTCTGCCAACAATGTCGAATTTAGGGCCGGAGTGGTTTTGCGAAGCCGCAATTCATCGCTCGTTTCACCCCATTTTCACTGCAAATGGGGTGGAATTTTCCCAAGTAAGGCAGCGTCTCTCAACCCTCCGGCCCTAAATTCGCCTTTGTTGGCAGAAAGGGGCTCAGAAGAAAATAGCGAGCCGGCAGCAGCCTACACGCGTTCGATCCGCACCCGCGCAAGCCCGCCATGGCGCGCAGTTGCGCCGCTTACCCGCTCCCATTCGGCGGGGAGAATCTCGTTGTTGTTGCCCCCGCGGGGAACGCCACAATCGAAATCGGCCGCGGCAACGTGCCCGTATGCCCAATGCCCCTGCCCGTAGCACTTCACCACCACGCCGGGGCGCGTCCCATCCCACGCCTTCGCGCGCACGACGATCGATCCCTCCTCCGACGCGATGCGCACCTCGTCGCCCGAGGCAAGGCCGAGCGCCCGCATGTCGTCGGGATGGATCTTCACGACGTCGTCCCAGGGTTCGTCTCCCGGGTCGAGCCGCTTCAGCTTTTGGTAGAGCGGCGCGTTGGCCGAGCGCCCTTCGAGGTTCACGACCGATCGGTGCTGCGAGAACACGAAGGGGCACGCCGCCGCGTCCCCCGCACGGCGCGGCGGCTCGAAGTGGGGCACGAGGCTTTTGCGCCCGCGCGCTTCGTATTCGAGCGACGCCGCTACGTCGTCGAAGGCGATGCCGAAGCGCCGCGCATGGTCCTCGAACGCACGGCGAAGGGCGCCGCTCTCGAATTCGAAGCATCCAGACGGTGTGGGAAGAGGAGCGGGAGTCTCGCCTTCTCGCCTGCCGCGGACAGGGTCGGTTTCCCAGAGACCCTTCGCACGAAACGCCTGCCACGCGTCTTCCAGCGAGCTCGAGGCGTCCGCGCCCAGAGCGCCTGAGCTGGCCGGAGCGTTCGAATCGGTGCATCGCCAAAGCGGCGCGGTCATCGCCTTGACCGCGTACTCGGCAAGCTCGTCCCCCGATTTCGGCGCAGCGCCCGTGCAGGGGTCGGTGCATTCGCGCCGATAGTAGTCGAGAATGTTGGGAAACCCCCGGTTGGCGAGCTTTTCCGCCAGGGCGTACGCGATGCCCGCCTCGTCGTTGCGCGAATCACCGAGAGCGGAAACGCACGGCTGTTCGAGCACGACCGACGAACGGCCGTTTTGCCGGCACCGCGCAAACCCCCAGGTCTCGAACAGGTGATGGCGCGCCGGCAGAACGATGTCCGCATAATGGGACATCTCCGAGATATGGGTCGTCACATGGACGAGAAACGGCAGCTTCCCAAGAGCGCGCTCCCACCTTTTCGCGCCCGTGCACGAGAAGGGGAAGTTGCACCAGTAGGCGACAAGCGTGTCGATGCGCCCGTCCACGATAGCCTGGGGGATGAGGTTCGTAACCGGAGCGCTTTGCGCCCGCCCGCCTTTCGCGCACAGGAAATCGGCGCTGTCGGGAACGTCCACGCGAGACTTCGCGCACGCGCGTCGCGCCAAGTCGTCGCGGTACGCCTCGGTGCTCGGCAGCTTCCCCACGGGAAGCGAGGGGAACGAGAGCACGCCCCCCTCCGTATCGATCGACCCGACAAGGCCGTTCAACGCGTAGCATGCCATGCCCGAATACAGGCCGCGCGCCGTCATGGTCACGCCGGGAGAAACCCACGACACCGCACGCTGGCCAGCCTTCGCGAACGTGCGCGCCATACGTACGATCGCACTCGCCGCAATGCCCGTTTGATCGGACGCCCATTCGGGGGTCTTGTCGCGCAGCTCCTCGTTCCACCATGCGCACACACCGCGCGTGAAGCGTTCGCGGAAAGAGGCCCCGTCGACCGCGCCCCCGTCCCTGGCGGCCTCGGCGAACCGGTTCACCCCGTCTTTGAAGTCGCCGACATAGTCGCGGTTCCAAAGGCCCTCCGCAAGAATGACGTGGGCGATGGCCGACGCGAGAGCCCCGTCGGCCCCCGGAACGACGGGAATCCAGCAGCCTGCATCCGCAGGCGAATCTACCGACGAGCCGCGGGAGGCCGCGCAACCGACCGCCGAACCGCCCTTCCCACCGCCACGCCGCGCCGCCTTCTCGACAAGCTCGGCCGTCGCCGACCTGCGCGGGTCGACGACAAACACCGACGCGCCCCGATCGAGCGCGGCAGGAAGGGCGCGGCGGGCATGCGCCTTCTGGCGGTTCGACGCCACGGGGTCGGCGCCCCAGAGGATGGCGCACTCAAGATGCTCCCAATCGTAGTCGTGGTAGTCGTAGCTCCCGTCCAGGGCGCCCGTCGCCAGCTTCTCGGCGTCTGCGCAGATGGAATCGTGGTTGAAGCGGTTGGGCGTGCCGTATATCTCGGGGAAAGCGTGCATCAGCACGTCGTTTATGCCGGTCGAGCGCCCCTTCGCGAGGGCGAAGCGCTCCGGACGGCCGGCAGCGCGCAGGGCCATCAACCGGTCGGCAATCTCGTCCAAGGCCTCGTCCCATGTTACAGGCTCGAAGCACGGGTCGACGCCGCGCCCCTTCTCGCCGTTGCGGCGGCGAAGCGGCACGAGCACGCGGTCGGGGTCGTATTCCTGTTCGAGGGTGATCGCGAGGGCCGGGCACGTGGCCCCGCCCGTCGCCGCGCTCGCGTCGTTCCCGCGAACCCGCATCGCACGGCCGTCCTCGACCTCAACCTTGACCGGGCAGTTCGACAGGCACCCCTGGCACGCCGACGCCACTACCCTGCGCATGGCACGACCTCGATAGCCTCACAGCCGGCGAACGCATCGGGCGCGATGTAGTCGAGCGCGCACTCCGAGCGAACCGCGCGCAGCTTCGTGCAGCCGGCGAAGACCTCGGCTTCGAGCGAGCGAACGCCCCGAGGGAGCGACACCTCTTCAAGCGACGCGCAGTCCTTGAAGCAGCGCTCGCCGACCCAGTTCACGCTTGGCGGAAGGTTGATTTCCCGCAGGTTGCCGCATTTGCGGAACGCCTCGTTCTCGATAACTTCGAGCTCTTCGGGCAAAACGACCTCACCCAGATGGAAGCAGCGAAGAAACACCTGCTCAGGAAGCGTTTTCACCTTTTCGGGAAGGCGGATCCCGCACAGGTCGCGGCATCCGCGGAACGCAGCCGCGCCGATGACCTCAAGCGAGCCGGGAAGAGACACGCGTTGCAGATGGACGCACGAGGCGAACGCCTGGCTTTCCACTTCGACGACGCCTTCGGGCAAGGTGATTTCGCGAACCGCATCGTTGTTGGCGAACGCCCGGTGCGCGACGACCGTCACGCCCTTGGGCACGACGACGCTCGCCCCGTCGCCCGCATACCTCGTCAGTGTCAGCTCGAATGATTCCATACGGCCATTCTACCCAATCCGTAAGCTAGGCAGCTAACGGTGCACGATGAATCGCTTGCGAAGTCGCGTGGCGATGATTTCCAGAACGACGGAAACGGCCAGGCACATATAGATGATGAGCCCCATTTCGTGCCAGTTGAACATGTAGTTCGCCACGATGTAGAGGTAGTAGCCGATGCCGCCCGACCCCGCGATGGCCCCGACGGTGACCGCGCCGACGAAGTTGTTCTCGAAGCGAATGAAGATCCACGATAGGATCTCGTTGAGCTTGTCGGGGAACACGCCGCGCGCGACCTGCTGCCACCACGTGGCGCCGGTGGCCTTTAGAGCTTCGAGCGAGCCTTTGTCGACTTCCTCGAAGGCCTCGGAAAACGCCTTCGTCAAAAACGACACGGTATGGAACATCATGCCGATGACGGCCGCTTCCGAGCCGAGCCCGATGGCCACGGTGAACACGAGCACCCAGATAATGGTAGGAACCGAACGGATAATCGCCATCAAGGTCTTGATGACGTTGCTCACGAGCTTGTTCGACAGGTTGCTCGCCGCCAACAGGGAAAGCACGAGCGCGATAAGCGCGCCGCCCGCCGTCGCGAGCACCGCGATGCAGATGGTAACGGCAAGGCCTTCGAACATATCGGCCCACGTGTAGTTGGAAAGATAGGGCGAAAGGAACATGAGCTTGAAGTACTCGACCAGATCGGACGCCGCCTGCATCGTGTCGGCCGAGCCATACCCCATGTTGACCATGGTGTAGGTAGTCGCGCCGGCAAGGAAGACGACGAGCGCTGCCAACACCGTGCCGGATTCGGTGCGGACGCGGGTCTTGATCTTCCCGCGCACCACGCGGCGGCCACCCTCACGGCCGTCGGGCGCGCCGACGCGACGGCGCACGAAGTTCGACACGGCCTCGACGACGATCACGGCGACGGCGATGCAGATGATGACGAGCCCCGCTGTCGGATACTTGAACGTGCGGTAATACCAGTTGAAGACGAACCCGATGCCCGTTCCCGTGAGCATGCCGACGAGCGTCGCATCGCGGAAGTTGGTCTCGATCATGTAGAGGACCCAGCTCACCACCTGCGTCAGGCTTAAGGGAAACACGCCGTGCACGATGATCTGGAACCTAGATGCGCCCGTCGCTTTCAAGGCCTCGATCGAACCCGCATCTGCCTCGTCGATCGTCTCGATGAACGCACGCGTCAAAAAGCCCAGGCTCTTGAAGAACAACGCCAGAAAACCGGTGAATTCCGCCTGCTTGAACGAGAACAGCAGGATGAATCCCCAGGCCACGGTGGGAATATTGCGCAGCACGGTGGCGAACGCGCGAATGACCATCTGCACAGGGCCGCCCACGCCTGAAACGCGCGAGGCGACGACAGCCAGAACGAACGCCATAATCGCGGCAAGCGTGCCGGCCGCGATGGCGTCGAGGATGGTCATGGCGAGCGCGGCCGAGATCTTGCCCATTTGATCGAACGCCTTGGCATTGGGCATGAACTGCTCGACGAACCACACGAACCCGCCCGGAAAATCACGCGCAGCGCCGATGAAGCTGAAGTCGATATGGCTGCTCGTAACAAGCGTAACGATGAGGAAGGCAGCGAAAATGCCCAGATAGGATGCATGCCTCTTCGGGAAGAACAGCGGGTCGGGCGCAGCTTCGCCAGCCTCTTCCGCCCCTTGCGGATTACAGCATCCCTTTGCCCGACGGCCTTTCAAAAGAGCCATCAGCAACACTCCGCGATTGCGCTCGAGGGGTCTTCCTCGCCGTAAATCGACGCGATGATGCTCGGAGTGAGCTCGCTTGGCGCGCCGTCGAAAACGACCCTCCCATGCGACAATGCAATGACGCGGTCGGAATATTCAAGAGCATATTCCACTTGATGAAGGCTTACCAAGCACGCGATACCACGTTCGTCGGCGGCCCAACGCAGATGCTCCATCACCGTTCGCGAAGATTTGGGGTCGAGGCTCGCGATGGGTTCATCGGCCAAGATGAGCAGCGGGTCCTGAACGAGCGCGCGCGCAATGCCGACGCGCTGCTTCTGCCCGCCCGAACGCTGGTCGGCGCGCATGTAC
>CAKTSW010000092.1 GCA_934613165.1 uncultured Ellagibacter sp. | reverse complement strand
CGAAGCAGATATCCCACACGCGCGCCCATTTCGGGTCATGGGCGCGGAACTCGAACGACACCGCGCGCACGATGAGACCGAACAAAACGAGCATCACCGCAAGGTAGAAGCCCGAAAACGTCGTGGCGTACGCCGGCGGGAACGCTGCGAACAGGGCACCGCCCGCCGTGAGCAGCCACACCTCGTTACCGTCCCACACAGGCCCGATGCTGTGGCGCACGAGCGCGCGTTCCTTCTCGGTCTTCGCGAGCGCCGGGTACAGAACGCCCGCGCCCAGATCGAAGCCGTCCAACACGAAATACCCTGCTATCAGCACGAATATCAGGAAGAACCAGAGTACTTGTAGAACCGTCATCGTCCCTCACCGCCTTCGCTGCCCGCAGCACCCGCAAGCTGCGCCTTCGCATCGTTCGGACCTTCATCATCGATCGGACCACGGCTGATCAGGTGCGACACCACGCGCGCCCACCCGACGAAAAGAAGCGCGTACACCGCGATGAAGATCGCGAGCGTGGTCAAGAGCTCGGGGGCCGAAACCGATTGCGAGATCGCGTCGCTCGTCAGCAGGGACACGCCGTCGGGGCCGGTTGCGGAAGGATAGACGACCCACGGCTGACGACCGACCTCGGCCGTGACCCAACCCACCTGTATGGCGATGAACGGGAACAGGGGCGATATGACGAAGAGCTTCTGCAGCCAACGCATCGACTTGACCCGCCCGCCGCGCATCGTGAACACGATGGCAAGCACCGCCGTCACAAGGATGAGGCCATACATGGCGACCATGAGGTGATACGACTGGAACACCAAGTTCACGGGCTGGTCTTCGACGTCCATGTCGGCGTACTTGTCGGTCTGCGCGAGGGAGTTCAGGCCCTGATACTCGGCATCCCACGTGCCAGTGGCAAGGAAGCTTGTGCCGCCGGGAATGGCGAAGGGTGCGATGACCTGCTGATTTTCCTCGTCGACCCAGCCGAACGCGTACAGCGGCGGAACCTCGTCTGCGTACATGCCCTCCATCATGGCGAGCTTCGTCGGCTGTTCCTGCGACACCTGCACGGCCGAGGCGTGCGCCGTCACGATCATCGCGCAGGAAGCGACGATGCCGACGATCGCGCCGATGCGCACCGTCTTCATCGCGAAGCCGACGTGCTTTTTCTTCAGCAGGTACCATCCGCCGACCGCAAGCGACGCGAACGCGCCCATGATGAGCAGCGCGACGACGACGTGCGTGTAGCGCGGCACGATCGACGGGTTGGTCGCAGCGGCGAGGAAGTCGGTGATGATGGCCCGCTTGCCGTCGGCGGCGAGACTCGCGCCTGCCGGCGTCTGCATCCACGAGTTAGCGATGAGGATCCAGAGCGCGCTCAGGCACGACCCCACCCACACGAGCCAGGCGGAAACGGTGTAGAACCTGCGCGAAACCTTGTTGCGGCCGAACAAAAGCACGCCCAAGAACACCGACTCCAAGAAGAACGCGAAGAGCGCCTCGGCGGCGAGCGGCGCACCGAAGATGTCGCCCACGAAACGCGAGTAGTCGGCCCAATTCGTGCCGAAGGAGAACTCCATGGTGATGCCGGTCGCCACGCCGATGGCGAACGTCGCCGTGAAGATCCTCACCCAAAAACGCGTCGCCGCGCCGTCCTTCTCGTCTTTCGAACGGTAGTACTTCGTCGCGAAAATCGCCGTAATCAATCCGAGCCCTATCGAAAGCGGCACGAATATGAAGTGGTACGCAACCGTGAGAGCAAACTGTATACGCGACAGCACAACCACGTCGGTCAACGCTTCCATGACGAATCCCCCCTCTTCCGTTGACTAATTGTTACTAATACAGTAACCATTCTATAACACATCGATACACTGTATCAATAGTTGTTAGGAAGAAGTTTCAATAAGGTGAAAAAAAGGCGTTGCCGTTACGGCAACGCCTTGAAGAAAAACGAGGAGAACAGCGACAAGCAGGACCGCCCTGTTGCAAGGGAGGGATTCGAACCCCGCCTATTCCCCCGCCTCGGCGAACGCGGCCTTCACGTCGCCGACCGAGTAGAGGCTTCCGAACGCGCAGATGAGCCCGTGCGCCCCGGCCAGTTCGCGTGCACGACACACCGCGTCGGGGAAATCGGAGGCTTCTTCGATGGGCGCCGGGTTCTCGGGGCCGGCGGCTTCCCGAATCGCCTGCGCCAGGTCGTGCGCCGAAAGCGCGCGAGGGTTCGGCGGCGTCACGCACACGAAGGCACTGCTCAGGGAAACCACGCAATCGAGCATGTGGCGATAGTCCTTGTCGGCAAGCACGCCGATAAGAAACACCGGGCGTTCGCCGGGGAACACGTCGCGAAGCGATGCCGCGAGCACACCCGCACCCTGCGGGTTGTGCCCCCCGTCGACGACGACGCGCGGGCAGCCCTTCGGCTGGTCGAGCAGCTCGAAACGCGCAGGCCAAACGGTCGCCGCAACGCCTTCGGTTATCGCTTGGTCGGGAACGTTCCACCCGCGCAGGCGAAGGGCATACGCGGCTTCGATGGCAAGCGCCGCGTTCGACGGCTGGTACGTGCCCAGAAGGCGCATCGCGTAGCGCGTCCCCCGATAGGCGAAGGCGCGACGCGGAACGCTCGGCTCTCCAGCGCTAACGTCCGCTTCCGACGAGGAGGAAACCTCACCCACGGAAAGCTCGACGAAGTCGGGAATTTGCAGCCCGCAACCGCATTCGTCCACCTTCGCGCGAACGACTTCCATAGCTTCGGCATCCTGGGGCCACGACACGACGACGGACGAGGGCTTGATGATGCCCGCCTTCTCGCGCGCGATTTCGCCGAGCGTGCTCCCAAGCAAGTTAGTGTGATCGAGCGCGATCGGCGCGATGACCGCCACCTCGGGCGCATCGATGACATTCGTCGAGTCAAGGCGTCCGCCGAGCCCCACCTCCAACACCACGATATCGCACTTCACGTGCGCGAAATGCACGAGCGCGACGGCGGTCATGAGCTCGAACTCGGTCGGATGCTCGCCGCCTTCCGCCTCCATCGCCTCAGCCGCATCACGAACCCGAAGCGTGGCCCGGACGAGGTCGTCGTCGGAGATGTTCTCGCCGTTGACGCGGATCCGCTCGTAGAACGTCTCAATGTAGGGGCTCGTGAAAAGCCCCGTTTTATACCCCGCTGCGACGAGGATGGACGAAAGGAACGCGCAGGTCGAGCCCTTCCCGTTGGTCCCCGCGACATGCACGAACCGCAGGGAATCCTGGGGCCTGCCAAGACGGTCGAGCAGCTCGCGCGTCCGATCAAGCCCCAGCCGCGACGTGAGCCACCGGGGCGTGTTGATGTATTCGATTGCGTTGAAGGTCATCGTCGTTTCCCAACGTTAGAGCAAATGAGGTTGTTCGGGCACGCTTCCGGGCTGCGCCTCTTCAGGTCGATCGAGAGAGCGAGGGGCCGCGTTCGCAGCAGCGGCCGATGCGGCCTGCGCCGCCTGGAGCCGTGCCTGCTCCTGAGCCTTCTGCCTTGCCGCCGCTTGAGCCGCAAGGCTTCCCTCGATACCCGCCTGGCGTAGAAGCTCCCCCAGCGTGGCGAAGTCGTTTTCGAGCGATTCGCGTTTACGGCTGTCGTACAGCGCCGCCGCAGGGTGGAAGATCGGGAACACGTTGAAGCGCCCCGCATGCTGGAGCGTCCCATGAAGGCGCGTTATGCCGATTTCGGTCTTCAGGATGAACTTGGTCGCGAAGTTGCCGAGCGTCACGATGAAGTCGGGCATGATGGTGCGCGTCTGCTCACGCAGAAACGGAGCGCACAGCTCGATTTCCTCGGGGCGTGGGTCGCGGTTTCCGGGAGGGCGGCACTTCAGAACGTTCGCGATGAACACGTCGCCGCGCGCAAGGCCGGCGACCGCCAAAAGCTCGTCGAGCAGATGCCCCGCCGCGCCCACGAACGGCTCGCCCTGCAAATCCTCGTTGCGGCCCGGGGCCTCACCCACGATGAGCACGCGCGCCTGGGGATTGCCCACGCCGAACACGGTTTGCGTTCGTCCTCCGGCAAGCGGGCAGCGATGGCACGCCTCGACCGAAGCGCGAATCTCGTCGAGCGGAATATGAGGTTTCGACATTCCCATCCCCCTTCAAGTCCAAGCGAAACGCATGGCGAACAAACCGTCCCGCCGGGAGCGGGAGGCGCTACACCCAGTCGCTCGGCAGTCCTGCTCGCACGAAAGTGACATTTAGTCACTTTCGGCTCGTGCGGAACTCGCTTTGTGGGCGCACCGCCTCCCGCTCCCTCAGTCTTGGAAAACATAGGCGGTGGAGCAGCGTGCCCACAAAGCAAAGCCGTTTGAGCAGCTGAGCGCGCCCGCCTTGCCGCCGAGCAGTTGAAACGATGCAGGGATTTCTCCCGATGTGCTCACCAAGCGAGTTCCGCACGAGCCGAACAGCCCAGTGGGCTGTTCGCGCGAGCAGGACTGCCGAGCGACTGAGCATGTCGGGAGAAATCCCGGACGACAGCGCGCTTCCCTACACGTACACCTTCGGCATCCTCATCCCGAACGCGCAGGCGAGCTCGTAGTGAATCGTCCCGACCTTGTTCGCCATGTCGTCGAGCGTCACCACGGAATCGCCCTGGCGCCCCACGAGCACCACCTCGTCGCCGATCTGCGGGTCGATGCGGCGGCGCGTGCCGTAGGTGCGCAAGTCGACTTCGAACATGCACTGGTCCATGCAGATGTTGCCGACCTGGCGCACGCGCGCCCCGTCGACGATGAAGTCGGTCTGCCCTGACAGGCGCCTGTTCAGGCCATCGGCGTACCCGACAGGAATCGTGCAGATCTTCACGCTGCCGGGGCTGCGGTAGTTCAGGCCGTAGCTCACGCCCTCGCTCATGGGAAGCACGCGCGTGTCCGTGATGCGGGCATGCACGCTCATGGCCGGCTTGAGGTCGACCATCGTGCGCGTTTCGGGGCAGGTGTGCAGGCCGTAGAGCGAAACGCCCCAGCGCACCATGTCGAAGTGGACCTTAGGGTAGCGCACCGTCGCCGCGGAGTTCGCGCAATGCACGATGCCGGGGTCGATTCCCACCTCACGCAGCGACTGGACGGCTTCGTAGAAGCGCTTCGCCTGGATGCTGAAGTCGAGCGTGCCCTCGCAATCCGCGGTCGCGAAGTGCGTGAACGTGCCGACGAGGTCGAGCGCGCGGTGGAAGCTCACCTTGCGCATGAAGTCGACCACCTCGTCGAATCGCACGCCGATGCGGTTCATGCCCGTGTTCACCGCCAGATGGAACGGCGCGCGGACGCCGTACTCGTCGGCCTTCTCCGCGTACGCGATGGCGAAATCGGGCGTGTAGACGCTCGGCATGATCTTGTAGGCAAGAAGAAGCGGGATGGACGAGATGGGCGGCTGGGACAAAATGAGGACAGGCGCGCCGACGAGGCCCTCGCGCAGCTTGATGCCCTCGTCCACCGTGGCCACCGCCAGGTAGTCGGCGCCCGCAGCGAGCGCGCATTTCGCCACCTGCACGGCGCCGTGCCCGTAGGCGTCCGCTTTCACCACGGCGAGCAGACGCGTGTCGCGGCCGATGATGCTGCGGGCCACGCCAACGTTGTGCCTGATGGCACCCAGGTCGATTTCAACCCACGACCAGCGGCGATCGGTCTCGGGGATAAGCGCGAGCTTGTCGGGGTCGAACACGGGCTTCTCGGCCGGCTCTTCCTCCTCGGGCGCGCGCTCTTCCGCCGGCTTCGTCGAACGCAGCATGGGATGCTGCTGTTTCTGCTGTTGCTGAGCCTTGCGGGCAAACCCCGTGAAGCCGTTGATGAGCTCCTCCACCGATCCAAGCCTTTCTCGTCGCGTTCAATCGGTTGAAAAGTATAGCACTCATGAAAAAAGCGCCCGAACGACGAGTCGATTCGGACGCTTTTGGAAACAAAGCTGACACATGCGGCGCTGCGCCGCGCACGATCAGTGGCCGCCGCCGGCCATCATCTTCACGGCATGGGGAAGCGCCGCGACGATGCCGTCCCAATTCTCACGGGCGGCCTTCTCGCTGCCGGGGAGGTTGATGACGAGGGTGTTTCCGCGCTGCATGCACACGGCGCGGGAAAGCATGGCGTACGGGGTGATCTGCAGGCTGTGGTAGCGCATTGCCTCGG
>CAKTSW010000091.1 GCA_934613165.1 uncultured Ellagibacter sp. | reverse complement strand
TACCGGTGCGAAGCGACCGACGAGCTGCTCTCGCTCATCGACGTGCTCGTCGACGGCCCGTTTCTGCAGGCCGAACACGACATCTCGCTGCGCTTCCGCGGTTCGGCGAACCAGCGTGTGATCGATCTTGCCGCCACGCGCGCCGCGGGCGAGGTGCGCCTCTGGCAGGACGACCCCCAGTACGCCACGCACACGATGCAATAGGTTGCGCTTCACCGCACCCGGTCCCCTTTCTGCACATGTTCTCGTGCGATCCCGGCGTGCGCCCGCTTCTCTCAGGTATAGCGCCGCGCACCCGCGCATCCCTCGGATCCCGCGCTTGCCGCGAAACGATGTGCCGTTGCGGCTTCGCCGTGTTCGGCCTGCTTCCCCAAGCATGGCGTCGTGCGGCCGTAGGGGGACTTGAGGCTACGTGCTTAAGTGCGCCGACGTGAAGTTGCCCGCAGGCCCTACGCCGGGTTCTCGTGGATCATGATGTGCTTCACCTTGGGGAACCTTGCCTCTACCGCGTCGTGGGCGGCTTCGGCGATGGCGTGCGCCTCGGCGAGAGGCAGGCTGCCCCGAACCGCGATCTCGGCGTCGACGTACACCTTGTTGCCGAACTGGCGCGTGCGCAGCGCGTCGATGCGCACGACACCTGCGGTTGCGGTTATCACGTCGGCGACTGAGGCTTCGAACTCGTCGTCGCACGGCGTGTCGAGCATCTTGTCAACGGCGTCTTTCAGCACGTCAAGCGCCACTTTCAGCACGATGACGCAGATGACGATCGACGCCAACGGGTCGCCGATGGGAAAGCCGAGCATCGCCGCCCCGATGCCCAGAAGCGCGCCAATCGACGACAGCGCGTCGGAGCGGTGGTGCCAGGCGTCGGCCATGAACGCGCTCGAGTCGAGCACGCGCGCCCAGTGGCGGGTGTACCAGAACATGGCCTCCTTCACCACGATCGACACCACGGCGGCGACGAGCGCGAGCATGCCCGGCGTCGCGGCATCGAGGTAGGCACCGCTCGCGATGCTCTCGACGCTCGAAAGTCCGATGGCAAGCCCGGTGAACGCAAGGATGATGCCGAGCGCGAGCGAGGCCACGCACTCGAAGCGCTCGTGCCCGTAGGGATGCGTCTCGTCCGCTTCGCGCTTCGACAGGCGCACGCCCACGTACGCGATGGCCGTGGCGAACACGTCGGAAAGCGAGTGGACCGCGTCCGAGATCATGGCGGACGAGTTGCCGAAGATGCCGGCTATAAGCTTGAACGCCGAAAGCGCGACGTTGCCCGCGACGCCGATGGACGCAAGCTTCGCGGAGATGGCCTTCTCGCGCGCGGGGTCTATGGGGGCCTTTCCTGTCGCGCCGCTGCAACCGGCGTTGCCCGCTGCACCGGTTGTGCTCGACGCGTCGCGCGCCGCTTGTGTTGCCGAACCCGGCTCGCTCGCGGCGCCTTCGGCGAGCATCACGCGTGCGGGCGTGGGCATGGGGGATTCTTCTTGCAAGAAGGGGTTTGCGCCTTCGGTCGCGAAGGCGGGGATGTTGTACGCGGTCATAGCGAAACCTCCTGGTCGGGGAAACAGTACTCTTGCCCCGAGGGAGCGTTTTCGCGCCGTGCGGCGGTTGCGTGCCGTGCGTGACGAAAAAAGCGCGCCTGCGGGTCAGCTTGCTACTGTCCCGCAGGCGCGCATGCTTTGCCTGCTGCCATGATGGCCCGGCCCCATGACGCGTCGCCGCGCCACGGCCTGATCAGTTTGCGCTGTTGAGCTCGCCTTCCCGAGCCATATCATAGGTTCGGGAAAACGGTGCAGTGCAAAGAGTGACCATATTGTAGGGGTGCTGCGGCCGGTTTGTCACCGGTAACATAGCGCTTGTGGCAACCTTGTGAAGCGCCAGGTCGCAGGCTACGTCGGGGGCGTTCGCGCCGCCGACGCAGCCCTCAAGCCCGCATGCTGCCCAAGTACGCGGGCCTCTTACGCGAGCGCTCCCATTGGGTCCCACGGCGCGAGCTCGATAGGCTCGCTCTCGTACGCCGCGCGCTCCTCGTCGGTGAGGTACTTCTTGTCGACGACCACCTGGTAGACGTACTCGCTGAACCAGTCGTCGGTCATGAGGTCGTAGCCGTCGTGGCCGTGGTCCTTGCCCCAGCTGTTCTCCACGCGCCAAAGCGCGGGCTTGCCGTCGGCATCGAAGTTCACGCCCTGGAACACCATCGCGTGGGTCATGAGCGACTCGCCGTAGTCGAGGCGCGCCGCTTTGTCGAGGCTCGCCATCACGGGCACGCCGAACAGCCCGTCGACGTCGAGCGTGTTCATGCCCATCATGCCGTCGTCCTGCAGGTAGTTCTGGTCCACGTCGCAGCCGAACCACACGGGCAACCCGTCTTTGAGCTGGGCGATCGCCGCACGCTTCAGGCTTTCCACCGGCAGGTTCACGTAGCGCACGCCGCCGTCTTCGGCTACGTTGCCCAGAAACTTCACCGAGTATGCGCGCCCGTAGGGCTTGTCGGTGGTCGGCGCGTTGATGACCGACACGTAGTCGTCGAGGTTCATGCCCACGTACTTGTCGAAGAACTCGCGCGGCGTGAACGTGCCCGACACCACGAGTTTGTCGTCCTTGTCGCGGATGCGCGCTTCGAAGGATTTCGGCGGCTCGCCCAGGCAGATGGCGAGGATACGGTAGAACTGCTCGAGCAGCTCGGTCTGCTTGGCCGCAAGCTCGTCCGCGCCCGCGCCTCCTTCCACCATGCCGCGCAGCGTCTTCGCCCCCGTGCGCAAAAAGCGTGTGAGGAAGGCGTCCATGTCGGTCGTGTGCGACGACGCGTACGACTCAGGCATGGCGTCTTTGGGCACCACGCCGTACTTCTTCACGATGGAGCGGAACATGTCCCACTGCCCGCCGTCGCACAGGGGGTCGAGCAAAAGGAACGCGACCTCGCGCGAGGTCACGGGCTTGTTCGCCGTCGCGATGATGTTCTGGAAGAACCAGTTGGCGCGTTCGTATTTGTCCCAGAACAAGGGGTAGGCCTGCGAAAGCTCGAACGTTTCGAGGTTGAGCTTCTTCATGATGCGGAAGCGCATCGTGTTCAGGCTCGCGAACATCCAGCAGCGGCCCGAGCGTTTCTGGTCGGTGATCTTGCCCTGGGAAAGCTGCACGTCGAAGGTGCTCGCGTCGAGTGAGAGCGCCTCGGGGACGCGGGCGACCTTACGGATGGGGCTTGCCGACACGGCGTTCTTGGCGATGCGCGCGGACGCGTCGGCTGCGAAGGCGGCGTGCGCGGCCTCGGTGGTTTCGGGCGCGATGGCGGTGTAGGCGATGGGTTGTTCGGTTTGCGACATGGGCTACCTCCGAATGAGAGCGGGACGTTTCATGTTCGGAGGTTAGCACAACGGCGGGTGAAGTGCGCATATCGCGCTATTTTGTCCATGCACAAGCAAGCCTCTGAACTGGGTAAATGCAGTGTTTGGCCTGTTCGGAGGCTTGGACAAAAAGACGCGATTTGCGAAGGTGCGCCCGCGGGTCGCGTGGTGACTTGCGCGTGACCTTCCCGTGCTACTTCATCGTTTCGAGCTTTGCGAGCACCGCTTCTTGGCCTTCGATGAGCTCGCCGTTCACGTACAGGTAGGGAATCTTGTTCGCGTCGCCGCCGAGCGCGACGAGCTCGTTGTAGGGCGCTTCCTGCTCGACGTCGCGCTTGTCGAGCTCGATGCCGAGCTCGTCGGCGCGGTTCACGGCGACGGAGCAGGTGGCGCAGGGCGCCCAGTAATAGAGAATCGGCGTATCCATCGAGGTTCCTTTCGATTCGTTGCGGTCGGAAACACTGAGGCGAGTATACCCCTTTGCTCCGCGGCGGCGCGCCCGATGCGACGCATATGTGATGGTTGGGTAGCGATTCGACGCAAGGGGCTTTTCGTTCAAATTCCCGTCACATCGTCAGGTTATGGTCGGCCTTTGCACGAAGAAAAGGCACTGGTGGAAGCAAGCACGAGGTTTAGCATGGCGGAAGAGGCAAAGAAAAGCACGATGTCGGTGAAGGGGCTGTTCGAGGGGCTGTCGGCGGCGCAGCTTACGGCGGGTGCGCTCGCTGCGGTGACGTCGATGCTCCTGTCGGCGCGCATCGGCATCGCGGGGTCGGTCATCGGCGTTGCGGTCGGCTCGATCGTGTCGACGGTGGCGTCGCAGGTGTACAAGCGCTTCCTTGAGCAGTCGGCGAGCAAGCTGCGCGATCTGCGCGAGGGGGACGGCGAAGGCGATGAAGGCGAGGTCGGCGGCGCCGGGGAGATGCCCGAGGCGCCTGGCAATGGAGCGCCCGCCGGGCAGTTGCGGATGCGGGGGCGTTTAGCCGCGCAGGGTGTTTCCGCGGGCGCAGGTTCGCGGGACGCAAGCGAGGGTGCCTCCTTTCCGCAGGCCGCGGCGGCGCAGGCGCGTGTCGAGCGTCTGGCCCATCGTGCGACGTCGACGCCGCATCTGGGCGACGCGTCGCTCGCGCAAGACGTCACGGCCCAGCATGTGCGAGAGAAGCGTGCGCATGACAAGCGCGTTCAGCGCAGCGTGATCGTCGTGTCGGTGGTCTCGGCGCTTGCCGCGGTGGCGGTGACGGCGGGGCTCGTCGAACTCACCACGCAGGGGCAGGGCTTAGGCGCGAAGCCCGCGACGATCGAGCAGGTCGTTTCGAGCTCGCAGGATGCGAGTGCGAACAGCGAGCAAAGCGCCGAGGCCGGCACGCAGCAGAGCGCCTCCGCGACCGACGGCTCCGCGAACGCTAACGGCTCAGACGCGCAGAAGGGCGACCAATCCGGCTCGCAGACGGGGTCCTCCTCGCAGGGGTCGTCGGCAAGCGGGTCGCAGTCGGGGCAGAGCCAGACGGAAACGGGCCAGGGACAGGCTGGCTCCTCGGCGTCTTCGGGGTCGCCGACGTCGGGCTCGGGCTCCAACGCCTCGTCGGGCCACGACTCGTCATCGGGCGAGAGCACGGCGTCGGGTTCAGCCGCGGGAACAAACGAGGACGCTTCCTCGACGGTGAGCGGGTCCGGCTCGACCGGGTCGGGCTCCTCCTCGGAGAGCGGCAAGTAGCGGACGGCGCGTCTTCGGGCCCGGCTCGCGCGTCCGGCCTTCTGTCGGCCGAGACCCGCGGCGTCTGCCCCGCGATGCCCGCGCCCGTTCAGCTTGGGGGTCGCTCTCCCGCGCTCCCCGTTCCTTCGCTTCCCTCGCGCGCCCGGGGCGGGGGTATACTGGTCCTATGGCAAATCTCGATTCCAACATAAACGACGTCGCGCTCATTTTCGAAGGCGGCGGCATGCGTGCAAGCTACACGGCGGGGGCCGTGGTCGCGCTGCTCCAAAACGACATGCATTTCGGGCGGGTGTACGGCATTTCCGCAGGTGCGAGCCACACGGTGAACTACGTGTCGCGCGATGCGGCCCGGGCGCGCGCCTCGTTCACCGACCTTGTGCGCGACCCCGAGTTCGGCGGCGTGGGAAGCCTGCTTTCCGGCCGCGGATTCTTCAACGCGCACCACCTCTACGAGGGTATCGCCGAGGACTTGGCGGGCACAGGCGACGTGATGGCGTTCGACTTCGACACGTTTCGCGAAAGCACGGCCGACGTCCACATCGAGGGCTTCGACTGGGAAACGGGCGAGACCGTCGCCTGGACGAAGGCCGACATGCCGACCTTGCGCGACATGATGATTCGCGTGCGCGCGAGCTCCACGATGCCGATCTTCATGCCGCCCACTGCCATCGACGGGCGCACTTTCATGGACGGCGGCATGGGCACAAGCTGGGGAATCTGCCTCGACGCCGCGCGCCGCGACGGTTTTTCGCGCTTCTTCATCGTGCGCACGCAGCCGAAGGGCTACCGCAAGCGCCCCATCGGCGCGGCTGCGCGGGCGGTGTTCCGCGCAGCGTTTCGCAAGCACCCGCTCGTGGCCGAGCGCACGATCCTGCGCCCCGGCCCTTACAACGCGCTCTGCGACGAGATCGAGCAACTTGAGCGCACGGGCGAGGCGTACGTGTTCTACCCGCGCGTCATGCCGGTCGACAATAAGGAGACGAACTGGGAAAAACTCAACGCCTCCTACGAGATGGGGTACGCCCAGGCGCACGACGAGGTCGGCGTGTGGGAAAAGTGGCTGAAAGGATAGGCTTGGCG
>CAKTSW010000090.1 GCA_934613165.1 uncultured Ellagibacter sp. | reverse complement strand
CAAACATGCAGGGCAATCTTATGAGCCGCCGCAATTTCGTCGGGGCCGCCGCGGGAACCGCAGCGGCTATCGCCGCGTTCAGCCTTACCGGCTGCGGCTCGAGCTCGAGTGATTCCAAGTCCGACACCAAGGCGACCGAGGAGAAGAAGAACCTCTCCGGCTCCATCACGGCGGTCGGCTCCACGGCGCTCCAGCCTCTGTGCGAGGCCGCGGCCGAGCAGTTCATGGAGGAAAACTCTGGCGTCCAGATCACCGTTCAGGGCGGCGGCTCCGGCCAGGGCATCACGCAGATCGCCCAGGGTGCGGTGCAGATCGGCAACTCAGACGTCTTCGCCGAGGCCAAGGTCAAAGACGAGTCCGACCTTAAGAAGATCGCCGACAACAAGGTGTGCGTCGTCGGCATGGGTCCGATCGTGAACAAGGACGTCACCGTCGACGACCTCACGATCGATCAGCTCAAGTCCATCTTCACCGGCGAAGTCACCAACTGGAAGGAAGTCGGTGGCGCCGACGCGCAGATCACCGTCATCAACCGCGCGTCCGGTTCCGGCACCCGCGCCACCTTCGAGGACGCCGTCCTCGCCGGCACGAAGGTCCCCGACACGTTCAAGCCGCAGGAACAGGATTCCTCGGGCACGGCCGCCAAGATGGTCGCCTCCACCCCGGGCGCGATTTCCTACGTGGCGTTCTCCTACTACGACGACAGCTTCAAGGCCCTGAAGGTCGGCGGCGTCGAGCCGAAGGAATCCAACGTCGAGGACAACTCCTGGGTCATCTGGGCTTACGAGCACATGTACACCGCGGCCGACCCCGACGAGGCCACCCAGGCGTTCATCGACTACATGATGAGCGACGACGTTCAGGGCTCGCTCGTCGAGGCGCAGGGCTACATCCCCGTTTCCGGCATGAAGGTCGAGAAGGACGCTTCCGGCAAGGTCACCACGAAATAACGTATCCAGCACGTTTGAAACCAGGAGAGTTCTAACAACATGGCTCGTTTACAGAAAAGCCGTGTCGAACTGGTTGGGAAATGCGCCACGGGTGCCTGCATCGCGCTCGTGGCGCTTCTTGTCGTCACGCTCATCGCCATGGTCGCCCAGCGCGGCATCGCGACGTTCGCGGTCGACGGCATCGATTTGGGCGCCTTCCTCACGGGAGACACGTGGAATCCCCACCAGGACGACGCGAACGGCATGCCGACGGTCGGCGCGCTTCCCATGATCGCCGGTTCGTTCTCGGTGACGCTTTTGTCCACCCTGTTCGCGCTGCCGATCGCCATCGGCTCGGCGATCTTCGTCGTGGAAGTGGCGCCGGGGTTCGGACGCCGCGTGTTCCAGCCGCTCATCGAGCTTTTGGTGGGCATCCCGTCGGTCGTGTACGGCCTTATCGGCCTTACGGTCGTGGTGGCGTGGACGCGCGATATGGCCGCCGCCGCGGGGCAGACCATCACCGGCTTCGGCATCTTCTCGAGCGCGGTGGTGCTCGCCGTCATGATCCTTCCCACCATCACCTCGCTTTCCATCGACGCGCTCGCGGCGGTGCCGGGCGAATATCGCGAAGGGTCCTATGCATTGGGGTGCACGCGCTGGCAGACGGTGTGGAACGTGGTTCTGCGCTCGGCGGCGCCCTCGCTCATGACCGCGGTCATCCTCGGCATGACGCGCGCGTTCGGCGAGGCGCTTGCGGTGCAGATGGTCATCGGCAACGCCATCCAGATGCCGACGAGCCTGTTCACGCCCGCCTCCACGCTTACCTCCGTGCTCACGATGGGCATGGGCAACGAGGCCATGGGCACGGTCTACAACGACGTTCTGTGGTCGCTCGCCCTGCTGCTGCTCCTCATGTCGCTCGTGTTCATCCTGGTCATCCACCTGATCGGACATAAGGGAGGTGCTAAGCGTGCCTAAGTTCGACATGGCGGCGCACGTTCGCCGCATCAACTCGCAGGACAAGCTGGCCACGGGAATCCTAACGGCGATCGTCGCGCTCGTGCTCGTCGTTTTGGCGGCCATCGTCATCTACATCCTGGTCTCCGGCGCGCAGAAGCTCTTCGACATCGGTTTCCTCACGGGAAAGCCGCAGCAGTTCAAGGCCGGCGGCGGCATCGGGCCCGAGCTTTTCAACTCGTTCTACCTGCTCGTGCTCACGCTCATCATCAGCGTGCCGCTGTCGCTCGGGGCTGCGATCTACCTGTCGCAGTACGCGCCGGAAAACTGGGTGACGAACGTCGCGAAGACGATCATCGAGACGCTGTCGTCTTTGCCGTCGATCGTGGTCGGCCTGTTCGGTTTCTTGTTCTTCGTGCTCACCATGGGCTGGGGCTTTTCGGTCATCGCGGGCGCCGTCGCGCTCACCATGTTCAACATCCCCATCCTTGTGCGCACTTGCCAGCAAGCGCTCGAAGACGTGCCGCGCTCCCAGCGCGACGCGGCGCTCGCCATGGGCCTCACGCGCTGGGAAACTGCCATCCACGTGCTGCTTCCCGCGGCCATGCCGGCGATCGTCACGGGCATCGTGCTGTCGGCGGGGCGCGTGTTCGGCGAGGCGGCGGCGCTCATCTTCACCGCCGGCCAAAGCGCGCCCGTGCTCGACTTCACCTGCTTCGACCTTACGAGTCCCTCGTGCCCGTGGAACGTGTTCCGTCCGGCCGAAACGCTCGCCGTGCACATCTGGAAGATCAACTCCGAAGGCGTCGTTCCCGACCTCGAGGCCATCTCGAACGGCACGGCCGCCGTCCTCATGGTGTGCATCCTGGCGTTCAACCTGATAGCCCGCTTCGTCGGCAAGTTCTTGGAAAGGAGGCTTGCGAGCGAATGATCGAAGAGAAACGACCCACCGTCCTCGACACGCATGGCGTCAGCGTGTCCTATGACCAGAACGAGGCGCTCCACCCGACGACGCTCGGGTTCGCCGAGGGCGAGGTGACCGCGCTCATCGGCCCGTCGGGCTGCGGCAAGTCGACCTTCCTGCGCTGCCTGAACCTCATGAACCGCGAGATCCCCAAGTGCCGCGTGGCGGGCGAGATCGTCTTCCACGGGCGCAATATCAACACGCGCGAGGAGAACCTGTTCGAGCTGCGCAAATCGATCGGCATGGTGTTCCAGCAGCCCACGCCCTTCCGCAAGTCCATCCGCGACAACATCCTGTTCGCCCCGCGCCGCCACGACCTCGTGCGCACCAAGCAGGAATGCGACGAGCTCGTGGAAGAGGCGCTGCGCGCCGGCGCTTTGTGGGACGAGGTGAAGGACAAGCTCGACCAGAGCGCGCATGCGCTGTCGGGCGGCCAACAGCAGCGCCTGTGCATCGCGCGCACGCTCGCCATGCACCCCGACGTGGTGCTGTTCGACGAGCCGTGCTCGGCGCTCGACCCCATCTCGACGTTCACGGTGGAGGAAACCATCCGCGACATCGCGTCGTCGGGCATCTGCGCCATCATCGTCACGCACAACATGGAGCAGGCGACGCGCGTGTCCGACCGCACGGCCTTCTTCTACGTGGGCGACATGGTGGAAACGGGCCCCACGAAGAAGCTGTTCTCGTCCCCGGAGGATAAGCGCCTGCAAGACTATCTCACGGGAAGGTTCGGCTGATCGCATGACGGCAACGAAAACAATCAAGCAGGCGAAAGGCCAGCTTTCCGACGCCCAGGCGGGCATGCTCTCGAAGGCGCCCGGCGACGCGTGCATCTCGATCCGCGACTTCAACCTGTGGTACGGCGACTTCCAGGCGCTCAAGCACATCTCGCTCGACATCCCCAAGAACAAGGCGACCGCGTTCATCGGCCCGTCGGGCTGCGGCAAGTCCACGCTTCTGCGCACGTTCAACCGCATGTGCGACTTCGTGCCGACGGTGCGCACCGAGGGCACGATCGAAATCGCCGGGCGCGACATCTTCGCGACCGAGCCCAACGAGCTGCGCGTCATGGTCGGCATGGTGTTCCAGCACCCCAACCCCTTCCCCATGAGCATCCGCGACAACATCCTCTACGGCGTGCGCCGCATGCGGAAGCTCTCGCGCGCGGAAGCCGACGAGATCGTGGAAAAGTGCCTGCGCGACGCGGGGCTATGGGACGAGGTGAAGGACAAGCTCGACCAGAACGGGTTGGGGATTTCGGGCGGCCAGCAGCAGCGCCTGTGCATCGCCCGCGCGCTCGCCGTCGAGCCGCAGGTCCTTCTGATGGACGAGCCCACAAGCGCGCTCGACCCCATATCCACCTCGCTCATCGAGGAGCTCATGGTCGATCTGGCGCGCGACCGCACGGTGGTCGTCGTCACGCACAACATGCAGCAGGCCACGCGCGTCGCCGACAAGACCGCGTTCTTCTACCTGGGCGAGCTCATCGAGGAGGGCCCGACCAAAGAGCTGTTCTCGCAGCCGAAGCAGAAACGCACGCAAGACTACCTGACAGGAAGGTTCAGCTGACGATGATGGTTGCACGTTCGAAATACCTGAAACAACTCGACGAGCTGGCACAGGCCATGGACCGCCTGGCGGAAAAAGCCGTCGCCGACGTGACCCAGGCGGGGCTCGCCCTCGCCAAGGGCGACGCTTCCGCCGCCGAGGAGGTTATCGCCGGCGAGAAACAGATGCGCCGTCTGCGCGCGGAAATCGAGGAGGCGTGCCTCGACATCATGCTCATGCAGCAGCCCCTGGTCGCCGACGACCTGCGCTATGTGTCGGGGTCGTTTCGCCTGGTGAGCGACTTGGCGCATATCGATTCGAAAGCGCGCGACGTGGCGGATCTGGCCCTGCAGGTTCCCCACGGCATCGCGGAGAGCATCGAGGACGAGGTGACCCGCGCGGCCGGCAAGGTCGCCTACATGGTGAAGCTCGCGCTCGAAAGCTTCAAGGAGTCCGACCGCGACAAGGCAGAGGAAGTGTTCGCCTCCGATGACGAGGTCGACGCGCTGTACGCGAAGGCCGAGTCGCGCATCATCGAGCTCATCCGCGCGCGCGACGTCGACGCGACGTATCTGCCGGAGCTGCTCATGGCGGCGAAGTACTTCGAGCGCATGGGCGACGACGCCGAGCGCGTCGCGAAGTGGACCGTCTTCCGCATCACCGGCACGCACGATTTGAAAGCGCACGTGGAAGGCGAGGTGGGCGCGTAAGGCCCGCTTTCCTCGAGTGCTGTGGTCGGGCGCCTCGCGCAACGCGGGGCGCCCGTTTGCGTTTCCGCGCGCAAGGCGGGTTTCCCGGGTGCAGGCTTGCTCCGGGCGCTTCCCGTGCGGGCTCGACCCCGCGCTCCCCGCACCGCGCGCTCCATCTGTGTTATGCTCGAACGTACTGGTTTGGGCGGAGCGGAAGGGGCGTGCGATGGTTTACTGCGTGGAGGACGACGAGAACATCCGCGAGCTCACGCTGTATGCCCTGAAGCAGGCGGGCATCGAGGCCGAGGGCATGGCCGACGACACCGAGTTTCGCGCCGCCTGCGCGCGCCGGCTTCCCGACGTGGTGATGCTCGACATCATGCTGCCCGGGGCAGACGGGCTGGAAATCCTGCGGCGAATCCGTAAAACGCCTGGTCTTTCGCGCGTTCCCGTCATCATGGTCACCGCGAAGACCTCCGAGCTCGACATCGTCACCGCGCTCGACGGCGGCGCCGACGAGTACCTCACCAAACCCTACGGCATGATGGAGATGGTTTCCCGCGTGCGTGCCCTTCTGCGTCGCGCGCCCGAATGGGGAGCCGAGCGCGCCCGCGGCGCGGGCGACGAGATCGTCATCGGCCCGCTTTCCATCTCCGAGTCGCGCCACGAGGCGTCGTGCGCGGGCAAGCCGCTTTCCCTGACCGCGCGCGAGTTCGACTTGCTTCTGCATTTCATGGAAAACCCCGGCGTGGCGCTTTCCCGCGACGCGCTTTTGCAGCATGTGTGGGGCTGGGACTTCGCGGGCGGCAGCCGCACCGTCGACATGCACGTGTTGACGCTTCGCCAGAAGCTCGGCGACGAGGCCGGCATGATCGAGACCGTTCGCGGCGTGGGGTACCGGCTCGCCGCTTCGTAGCGTATGCGGTTTTGCTTTAGGGGCGCGGCCCCTTTCAGCAAGCGCCGAAACGGGTGCAGTATAATGCTTGGGTTCGGGCACCGTCTTCCAAGACGGGCGCCGACGGGGCACAACACGAACCATAAAGGAAGCATATGAACCCGGTAGTCATCATCCCCACCTTTGTCTCGGCGCGCGAGCGTCGCGAAGGCGGGAGCATCGTAACCACGTACGACCATCCCACGCCGCTTTCCCAAGAAGGGGAATTGCCGCGTTGCCTTGAATC
>CAKTSW010000089.1 GCA_934613165.1 uncultured Ellagibacter sp. | reverse complement strand
ATCGCGGCCTCGAATCCTTCCTTAAGGATTGGGAGAAAGTCCAGCAGGCATAACCGATGAGCGATGTTGAAGTAACGAAAGACGCTCCCGCGTCTGACTCGGCCGAGAAGCCGACGCCGCGCAAGCGGAGCACGACCGCCGTGAAGCGCGGTCCGGGTCGCCCTCGCAAGAACCCCGATCAGGGAACGGATTCGGCATCTGCTCAGGATGCCTCTTCCGATGCAAAGCCGAAGCGCCGTCCGGGTCGCCCCCGAAAGAGCGAAACGGCTGCTTCCGCCGATGCAGCGCAGGAACAATCCGTCCCTGAAAAGCCCAAACGACGCCCCGGACGCCCGCGTAAGAAGCCGATTGAGGAGGCTGCAGTAGCAGAGGGCTCCCAGATTGCACCCGCCGCGCCGGCGGACGACGTCGCTTCTTCCGAGCGAACCGAGCGGGCCTCCGACGATAAACCGGCTCGTGACGATGCGAAAGCGGCTGCTCAGCCGCGAGAGGAATCTCGTGCGGATGAATCCTCGCCGAAACGTTCCGGCGAGGGCGATTCTGCGTCGTCCCGTAAAGACCATACGACGGTTCATGTTCACCGTTCGCGCGGTGATGCGGGCGAACGAACCGATCAGAGGCAAAACGACAAGTACCGCTCGAACCACCACAATAAGGACCGCCAGAACAACCAGAAGCAGTCCCAGCAGAAGCGCAACAACGACCGCAAGCAACGCCGCCAGCGCAATCAGCAGAACCGCGAGATCGTTCCAAGCGTTAATAAGGAAGAGCTTGCCAAGCTGAAGGTAGCCGAGCTGCGCGAGAAGGCGCAGGAACTCGAACTCGACGTATCCGGCTTGAAGAAGGCGGAGCTTGTCGAGGCGGTGTACGAGGCAAGCGTCAAGGCTGAGGGCTTTCTTGAGGTTTCGGGCATCCTCGATATCATGCCGGACGGTTACGGCTTCCTCCGCACGCAAGGTTACCTTCCGAGCGAAACGGACGCCTATGTCGGGCTGTCGATGATTCGCCGCAACGGCCTGCGCAAGGGCGATATGGTGAGCGGGCAGACGCGCCCTGCTCGCGAAAACGAGAAGTACCCGGCGATTCAGAAGGTCGTCGCCGTGAACGGTGTGCCCGTGGAAGAAGCTTCGCGGAGGCCGAAGTTCTCTGAGCTGACGCCGGTTTACCCCGATGAGCGCCTTGTCATGGAACACGGGAAGAGCACCATTACCGCGCGCGTCATCGATTTGGCCGCTCCGATCGGCAAGGGCCAGCGCGGCCTTATCGTGTCTCCGCCGAAGGCCGGCAAGACCACGATACTCAAAGATATCGCGGCGTCGATCACGGCGAACAACCCCGAGGTGCACCTCATGTGCCTGCTCGTGGACGAACGCCCCGAGGAAGTCACCGACATGGAGCGCTCGGTTCGCGGTGAAGTCGTGTCGTCGACGTTCGACATGCCATGCGAGAACCACATCGCTGTCGCCGAGCTCGTCGTCGAGCGTGCGAAGCGCCTGGTCGAGCTTGGACAGGACGTCGTGATCCTTCTCGACTCGATCACGCGCCTTGCGCGCGCGTACAACCTGGCGCAGCCCGCGTCCGGACGCATCCTTTCCGGCGGCGTGGACTCGACGGCGCTCTATCCGCCGAAGCGCTTCCTCGGCGCTGCGCGCAACATCGAAGGCGGCGGAAGCCTCACCATCTTGGCCTCTGCGCTCATCGACACCGGCTCGAAGATGGACGAGGTCATCTTCGAGGAGTTCAAGGGCACGGGCAATATGGAGCTCAAGCTCGACCGCAACCTCGCCGACCGTCGCATCTTCCCGGCGATCGACCCGGTCACGAGTGGAACGCGCAAGGAGGATCTGCTGCTCGATCCTCAGGAGGCGCCGCTCATCTGGGCTGTCCGTCGGATCCTGTCGAACATGAACAACACCGAGCGCGCGATGGACATGCTCATAAAGTCGCTCAAGCGAACGGAAACGAACACGGAATTCCTTCTCCGCACGGCGAAGAAGGCGCAGGCGCAGCACGGGAAGGCCGACGAGAGCTTCGAGTTCTAGCATCGGCTCGCCGTACGGCGACTGGTAACGAAACGGGGGCGGGGCATCATGTTGCCGTCCCCGTTCGTCGTATATGGGGTAGTATGGATAAGTTGACGAGTAGGAGGCAGGATGGATCGAACTCCCGAAAACGAACGCCCGCAGAGCCCCCAGCCGGGCCAGTCCGAACGCATGCAGCCGCCGAATGGCGCGGCTTTCCCTTACGGCTCTCCGGCGCCCGGCTATTATAGTGCGGCGTATGCGCCCGCTCCGCCGCAGAAGAAAAGCAGAGGATGGATCGTCGCGCTCGTCGCCGTGGTCCTATTCTTCCTGCTCATGTTCGCGGGACTCGCGTCGTGTACGAGCGTTGTGAACTCGGCGGTCTCTTCCTCGCTTGGCACAGGAGAGGAAAGCGCGCTCGATTCGCTTTCGGGCGACGCCATCGGCGTGATCGAGATCGACGGAACGATCGACTACGACGGCTCGACCGCAAGCCCCGAGGGGTTGAAGGCGCAACTTGACCAGGCCGAGGCGAATCCCCACATCAAAGCCGTGGTCCTGCGGGTGAACTCCGGCGGAGGCACCGCCACGGCGGGCGAGGAGATGGCGGCCTATGTCCGCGACTTCTCGAAGCCCATCGTCGTCTCGAGCGCGTCGATGAACGCGAGCGCGGCGTACGAGATCTCGTCGCAGGCCGACTACATCTTCACCGCGAAGACGACGGCGATCGGGGCCATCGGCACGGCCATGCAGGTGACCGACGTTTCGGGCCTGCTCGACAAGCTTGGCATTACAATAGACAACATCACCTCGGCGAAAAGCAAGGACTCGAGTTACGGCACGCGTCCGCTGACCGACGAGGAGCGCGCCTACTACCAGGCGATGGTCGACAGCATCAATGCGACGTTCATCGAGAACGTCGCCGAGGGGCGCAGCATGACGACCGACGAGGTCAGCGCGCTCGCGACCGGCATGACGTTCACGGGAATGGATGCCGTTGACAACGGTCTCGCGGACGAGATCGGGACGCGGGAGGACGCGATTGCCAAGGCAGCTGAGCTCGGCGGCGCCCGCAACTACACCGTCGTGAGCCTTGAGCCGTCATCGAGCGATTTGTCGTCGCTCGTCGGCCTGCTTTCGAGCAGTGACTCTACTGATGAAACATACGCACAGAAATTGAAGGAGCTATCCGACAATGACACCCAACACTAACGGTTCGACGGTGGCGTGGCCCCATCGCGCGGTGGTCACCGCAGGCATGCCGTACGGCAACAAGCCGCTGCACTTCGGGCACGTCGGCGGCGTATTCGTGCCGGCCGACGCGTTCGCCCGCTTCTTGCGTGACCGGATCGGCGAGGAGAACGTGCGCTTCGTTTCCGGCACCGACTGCTTCGGATCGCCAATCAACGAGGGGTATCGCAAGCTCGTCGAGGCGGGCGAGTTCGACGGCTCCATCTCCGACTACGTCATGTGCAACCATGAGCGCCAGGCGAAGACGCTTGAGTCCTACGGCATCAGCCTGTCGATCTACGATGGGTCGGGCATCGGGCACGCGGGCGAAGTACACCAGGCCGTTTCCGAGGCATTCATCGAGAAGCTTTACGAGCGCGGGTTCCTCCATAAGGAGTCGACGCTGCAGTTCTACGACACCGAGGCGCAGACGTTTCTGAACGGGCGTCAGGTGGTGGGGCACTGCCCGGTGCAGGGGTGCAAATCGGAGCACGCGTATGCCGACGAGTGCGATCTGGGGCACCAGTACGACCCGGTCGACCTCATCGCGCCGAAGTCGTCGATCACGGGCACGGTGCCCGAGATGCGTCCGGTCGAGAACTGGTACTTCGATTTGCCGGCGTTCAGCGAGTTTCTGAAAGAACGCGTCCAGGAGCTGAAAGACGACCCGGAGGTGCGCGACGTCGTTCCCCAAACCATCGAGGAGTTCTTGGCGCCGCCGGTCGTGTACGTGAAGAACGAGGCCGAGGAGGCTTATCGCGCAATCGCCGACACGCTGCCCGAGCACGTTTTCCGCCCGGCGGAGAAGGGCAAGCAGAGCTTCGAGCTTGAATTCTCCTCGATCGAAGATCGCGATGCGGCCCGCCCGCTGCTCGCGAACGCGAACATCCGCTTCCGCATGGGCAAGACGCTCGTCCCGTTCCGCATCACCGGCAACATCGAGTGGGGCGTGAAGGCGCCGGTGATCGACGGGGTCGAGGGCCTCACCGTGTGGTGCTGGCCCGAATCGCTCTGGGCGCCGATCTCGTTCACCATGGCGGTGAACGACAAGCTCGGGCTTCCGCGCTCGTCATGGCAGGACTTCTGGTGCTCGGACGACGCATGCGTCTACCAATTCATCGGGCAGGACAACCTGTACTTCTACGGCGTCGCGCAGCCGGCGCTGTGGGAGGCGCTGCGCCCCGGCTCGATCTTCGGGGACGACGACGCGCCCGTGCTTCGCCAGACGACGCTTATCGCGAACCACCATCTGCTGCTTGGGAACAAGAAGGCGTCGTCGTCGGGTTCGGTGAAGCCCCCGACGGCCGATGAGCTGCTCGACTACTACACCCCCGAGCAGCTGCGCGCGCATTTCCTCGCGCTCGGCCTTGACCAGAAGTCGGTCGGGTTCAAACCGAAGCCGTTCGACCCTGACGAGTCGAAGCGCACCGATCCCCGTGTGGCCGACCCGGCGCTCAAAGAGGGGACGCTGCTCACCAACGTCTTCAACCGCCTTGGGCGGAGCTGCTTCTACGAGGCGCAGAAGAACTTCGATGGCATGATGCCGCTCGGGAAGGTGAGCGAGGAAGCGGTCGAGCGCGCCCACGCCACCCTCCGCACGTACGACGAGCTCATGCACAAAGTCGAGCTGCACACCGTGATGTCGCTCATGGACGAGTTCATCCGCTTCTCGAACAAGTACTGGACCGATCGCATCCGCGAGGCGGAGCTTTCGGGCAACGTCGAGGCGCGTCGCCAGGTGCTCGTCGACTCGTTCTACCTGCTGCGCATCTGCACGCTGCTCATGCATCCGATCGTTCCGTTCGGGTGCGAGAAGATCTGCGACCACATGAACTTCGAGTTTGGCGACTTCTTCAGCTGGAACTACGACTTCGAGAGCATGGAGGAGCTCTGCGGCGCGAGCGAGATTACCCTGGGCGCGCACCGCATCCACGAGCTCCCGCCGCGCTACGACTTCTTCGAGAAGCATCCGAGCCAGATCAAGAAGAAGTAGCCGAGCCTTCGTCTTGCGCGATCGCGCGCGTTTGCCGGCAGAAGCAAGATTCTCGCCCCTGCACCCTTGAAAGAGCGGTGCGGGGGCGTTATAATTCAACGGTTTCTATATTACACATGCTTATGCGACCCACTCCGCGAGTGGCCACTTGGAAAAGGCTGCGGCAGTTGGGGATGACCATAGGCAGAGGACTAACGAATGGAGAGAACATGACGAAAGTCAGCATCCAGACCCTGCTCGATGCAGGCGCGCATTTCGGTCATCAGACCCGCCGCTGGAACCCGAAGATGAAACCGTATATCTTCGGCCATCGCGGCGACATCTACATCATCGACCTCAAGAAGACCCTCGTCGGCCTCGACCAGGCCTACACCTTCGCTTCCGAGACCGCGAAGAAGGGCGGCACCGTCCTGTTCGTCGGCACCAAGAAGCAGGCTCAGGAGCCCATCGCCGACGCTGCGAACCGCTGCGGCATGCCCTACGTGAACGCCCGTTGGCTCGGCGGCATGCTCACCAACTTCCAGACAATCCGCTCCCGCGTGGCCCGCATGGAAGAGCTCGAGGCCATGGACACCGACGGCCGCATGGCTGCGCTGCCCAAGAAGGAGCAGATCCTGCTGCACAAGGAGCTTTCCAAGCTGCAGACCAACCTCAACGGCATCCGCAACATGAAGCGCACCCCCGATGCGGTGTTCGTGATCGACACCAACCGCGAGGGCATCGCCATCCATGAGTGCCAGCGCCTGAACATCCCCGTGATCGGCACGCTTGACACGAACTGCGACCCGGACGACGTCGAGTACGGCATCCCGGCGAACGACGACGCGATCCGCTCCGTCCGCCTGCTGTCCGACTTCATCGCCGACGCCGTCATCGCCGGCACCGGCGCCCCGGTGACCGCCGCGGAGATGGAGGGCGAAGCCGCTCCTGCCGCCGAGGCCCCGGCTGCTGAATAACTACCGACAACGTAGTGTCGACCGCGCGCCCGATGAGCGGCGCGCGGCTTTTCCTTATTGACTGATACGAGAGAGAGG
>CAKTSW010000088.1 GCA_934613165.1 uncultured Ellagibacter sp. | reverse complement strand
GCCTATGAGTTCCCCGTGTGGATCGCGACGAACTTCGCGACCGTCGACGAAGCCGAGGCAGCGCTCGCAAATGCGAACATCGTCGCGAAGCCGGCCGGCAAGGGGCTCGGCGTGTCGATGCTGCACTGGATCATCGGCGACGGTATGCGCTCGATCGTCGTCGAGCAGATGGCCGACGGGCTGCACGTTATGGACAACCCGGTCGACACGCTCGCGAATCAGCCGGAATTCACGTGGCACCTTACCAACTTGCGCACCTACATCACCGCCACGGGCGACTTCCCCGCCCCCGCGACCTGGACACGCGCCGAGCTTGCGCCTTTCGGGGCGGGCGCGGGCGCGCGCGGCATTCCCGGCGACTCGTATTCCCCCTCGCGCTTCGTGAAGGCGGCGTTTCTGAACGCGAACCACCCCGAGAAGGCCACCGAGCGGGAAAACGTGCTGCGCGCGTTCCATACGCTCGGCAACGTCGCCATGGTGGAGGGGTCGGCGGCCATGGTCAACGGCGCCTTCGAGCGCACGCTCTATACCGGGTGCTTCTCGGCGCGCACGAAGACGTACTACTACTCCACCGACGACGACCCGTCCATCAGGAGCGTCGCGCTCGCCGATTGCGACACGGGCGACGCGACCAAGCTTTTCGTGGCGTAAGAGCCGCACGGGGCGCCGAGCCCCCTCACGCGGCCGCATGTTCGAAGCCCATGCGGCCGCGCCATTTTCAGGCGAGACAGGGGTTCTCGCCGCGCGGACCGCTCCGTTAGATGTGCGAAAGCAACTCGGACGCCGCCAGATCGCCTGCAACGTCGGAGTCGTAGGCGGGCACCGGGTGTTCGCACCGTCCGTTCGCTTCGCTGCGCACGGCATTGCCAGTCGGAGCCCGGCGTTTCCGCACCCAGTGAACCGCCCGCCCACGCGACTCGCCTCCCATCGCGTCCGACGTTTCCGCGCTACAATAAGCGCCATGAAACCGATCGCCCATATCCGCACCGACTTGCCGCAGAAGTTCGGCATTCCCCGCAACAGCTTCCTCGCGCCCCATCTGCAAGGGCGCATCGTCTTCGAGCCGGAGTTCGCACTCGATTCCGCCGTTTGCGGGATCGAGGGATTTTCCCACCTCTGGCTGATCTGGCAGTTCGAGAACGGCGTCGAGGGCGGAAGCGCGCTCGACATCGCCAAAGACCGGGCGACGCCGCGCAAAAGCGGCACCACGGCGAAGTGGTCGCCGACCGTGCGCCCGCCACGGCTCGGCGGCGCCGAACGCGTGGGCGTGTTCGCCACCCGCAGCCCGTTTCGCCCGAACCCGATAGGGTTGACCTGCGTGAAGTTCGATCGGGTGGAACATACCGAAGCGGGCCCCGTAATCCACGTGCTCGGCGCCGACTTGCGCGACGGCACGCCCATCCTCGACGTCAAGCCCTACATCCCTTTTGCCGACTGCCACGCCGACGCATCTGGTGGGTGGATCGAGAACGCGCCATGGCACGAGCTCGAAGTCGATTTCCCCGACGCGCTGCGAAGCCTGGTCGAGCGAGACAAGCTCGCAGGCCTCATCGAGGTGCTGCGCCAAGACCCGCGGCGCGCAGGCAGCAAGCACAACCCGGCAAGGGTATACCACCTTGCCTATGCGTCGCTCGACGTCGCCTTCACCGTGGACGGCGACGTGCTGCACGTCGTTTGCATAAGCTAGCGTCAAGGAGTTGGGCCATCGTGGCAGAAATCGAGGCGTCATTGGTGACTTTTCGGGGGTTGTGCGAAAAGCCGGCAAGCCCTTTCCGTCTTGGCCGATGTCCATCGCGACTCGAAACCCGCGTTTTCCCAGGTCGCAAGAACGCTCAGCAAACAACACGCTTTGCATCCCGAGCGCTGCTTTCGCACAACCCCCGAAAAGTCACCGGAAACGCCCTCGCGGCGGCCTCAGCAGGTCACCCACTTGCGCTCGCGGGCTCGGGCGCGCACCTCGGCCACGGTTTCCCGCGCGAGAAGACGCGCGACCGTGGCGGACGCCCCCGCATCCGCGACCTCTGACGCTTCGAGCGCAAGCCCTCCAGCCTTCGCGTTCTCGCATGCCGCGCCGCTCGCACCTTCGCTGCGCTCGCCTTCCGTAACCACGCATGACATGACGCCCTTCGAATGGAATCGATGCTGGACGCCCTCATCCATCGCAAGCGCAACCACCGCCTCGCGCCCCGCGTCGCATGCGACGAACGACCCGTCGGCAACGCCGCTCTCGATGATGCCGCACACCTGGTCGACGAGCGCACGGTAGTCGGCCGCGAGGTCGGCGAAGTTGTCGGGTTGCGCGCTTGCCGCCTGTTCAAGCACGTAGAAGTCGAATGGGAGGCGGCACAGCATGAGCACGTCTTCGTGCAGCACGGTATAAAGCTGCGCTGGCTTGTCGTCAGGGAACGAACCGATGTCCGACGCAACGGTGAGCGACGAGCGGTTCAGCTCGACGAGGTGCCGAAGGATGTCGTCCTTCCCCGAAAACCAGTAGTACACCGAGCTTTGGTCGAGCCCCGCCGCCCGCGCGATGCTCGAAAGCGTCGTCTGCGCGTAGCCCTGGCGGGAAAACAGCTCGATCGCCGCAGCCGCGATCTCGGCGCGTTGATTGATGCTCTTCGAGCCGTCCTTGCGCGGGCGCCCGCGCCTTTTCTTCGAAGCGACACCTTCCACCATGCGAACCTCCCCAAAGCAACGCTTGCAAAATCAGTCCATCTATCAGCAATTTTGCGGGAACATCATCGTGCTGTCAAATATTCAATACTGCATTGATATTTAACCAACGCGAAATACCAGGGTAACAACGACGCAACCGGTCCTCCCTAATATTCAATACGTCATTGAATATTGCGATGAAGGAGCCTCCATGAACCTTTCAGCATGCGACCCCGCAAACATGAAGGAAACCCTCGAAGCGCAGGGCGTGCGCTTCTGCTTTTCAGGCTATGTCGACCTCCATGGCCGCTTGAAGGGGAAAGTCGTCCCCCTTGCCCACTTCGACCAGATGGTGAAAGGCTCCGAGCTCTATACGGGGGCAGCGCTCGACGGCGTGCCGCAGGAAATCAACGACGAGGAAGTGTCCTCGCACCCCGACATCGCGCACGGGTTCATCCTGCCGTGGAACAAGGATGTGGCGTTTTTTCCGAGCAACCTTTATAACCAGGGAAAACCCTTCGAAGCATGCTCACGCAACATCCTTTCGCGCCAAGTGGAACGCGCGGCAAAGCTGGGCTACAAGATGAACCTCGGCGTGGAAACCGAGTTCTTCATGCTGCGCGACGAACGCGAGACCCTCGCTCGCGGCGAACGCGCACAGGGCGCACCCACGGGCGTCGCCGGAATCAACACGATCAGCGACCGCGACACGCTCGACAAGCCGTGCTACGACGTCGCCACCGCGCACGACAACTTCCCTTGGCTCATCGAGCTCGTCGACGCGATGGACGAGCTGGGTTGGGACGTGTATTCCTTCGATCACGAGGATGCGCGCAGCCAGTTCGAAATCGACTTCATGTACTCCGACGTGCTCTCCATGGCCGACCGCGTGGCGTTCTTCCGCTACATGGCGGGCGACATCGCGCGCAAGCACGGCTACTTCGCGTCGTTCATGCCCAAGCCCTTCGCCAACATGTCCGGATCGGGCGCCCACATGAACATGTCGCTCGAGGATGCGGCGACCGGCGAGAACCTCTTCGAGGCAAAAACGCCCGAAGAAGACGTGAAGGGCGTGGGGCTCACGCAGCTAGCCATCTGGTTTATCGGCGGCATCCTTACGCACGCGCCCGCCATCTGCCTCACCATCGCGCCGACCGTCAACAGCTACAAGCGCCTCGTGCGCCAAGGGTCGATGTCGGGATCGACCTGGGCGCCCATCTTCGTGAGCTACGGCAACAACAACCGCACGAACATGCTGCGCGTGCCGAAAGCCGCGAACCGCGTGGAGTGCCGCGCCACCGACATCGCCTTCAACCCTTATCTCGGCTCGGCGCTCATGCTGGCCGCGGGGCTCGAAGGCATCGAGAAGCATATCGATCCGGGCGATCCGCACCGCGACAACCTGCATAAATACACCGCCGAGGACGTTGAGCGCGCAGGCATATCCCTTCTGCCCCGCGATTTGGGAGATGCGTGCGAGGCGTTCGCTGCCGACCCGCTCGCGTACGAGGTGTTCGGCGATGAGATGTTCGGAAGCTATCTTTCCTACAAGCGCCGCGAGTGGGAGGAGTTCACAAGCGCAGTGACGGACTGGGAACGCGACCGCTACCTCAAGTTCTTTTAAGGGAAACGTATTCGGACGGGAACACGGAGCATATGGCAAAGCCGCTTACATACGAATCAATCGAGATTGAGGGCTTCACGCTCGAGAGCGGACGCGAGTTCGCACCCGCGCGCGTGGGCTGCGCCTTCTGGGGCGCGTCCGCCGATGTGGCCGAGCGAATCGTAGTGCTCCCGAGCTACTATTCCGGCACCGCCTTGAGCTACGAACCGTGGGCGGGCGCTACGGGACTGTTCGATCCCGAGACCTGCCGCATCGTCGCCTTCGACCAGTTCGGGGCAGGAAAATCGAGCAAGCCGAGCGACGGCTACGGCCTTGCCGCCTGGCCCCTCCCTTCGCTTTCCGACAACGTCCGCGCGCAGAAGCGCGCACTCGAGACTTTAGGAATCGACCGCATCGACCTTGTCGCCGGCTGGTCGATGGGCGCCCCCCCCGCCTTCACGTGGCATGCGCTTTTCCCGAACGCCATCGGCGGCGCACTCGCGGTCTGCGCCACGCCTGCGCCGAGCGCCGTAAACCGCGTGTTTTTGGAAGGCATCCGCTCGGTACTCGTCGGCAAGCCCGGGCAAGCCGGTCTTGCCGACCTCGACGCGCTTCCCGCCGGCGAGCTGCACCGCCGCCTTTCCGCCTTCGGCGCGGTGTATGCGGGCTGGGCATACTCCGACGAATTCTTCCTGTCGGGAGCTTATCGGCAGTTCGGCTACGAAAGCCCCGAAGCGGTGCTTGCCGGCTGGGCGCGCGAGCACGTCGCCATGGGCGCGGCCGACCTTGCCGCCCAACTCGACGCGTGGCTTCACGCCGAAACGCCCGAACGCGCCCTGAAGAACGCGGAATCGAACGCAGCCGACCCGCCGCTTGTCGCCATGCCGTCGCACACCGACCGCTACTTTCTCACCGCGACGCTCGCGGACGCACGCGAACGTTTCCCCGGCATGGAGGTGGTCGAAATCGATTCCGACTTGGGGCACATCGCCGGGCGCCCGGGAATCCGCAAAGCCGAAACCGATCAAATAAAAACCCAGGTCGATAGGCTCTTTGCACGCATTCCGCCCCAGCATTCGGAGGGCATCTCCTAAAGCGCCCCCGACCTCGAACCAATCCCTACACACCCTCTTTTGAAAGTTAGGAGCCACCCTATGAACGCAATGCTTCTGTTCGGCGTCGGGATCACCGTGCTTCTGGTCCTGTTCGTCGGCATGTACGTCGGGCGCAAGGTGGAAGGCGACTCGCAGAACTTCCTCGTCGCCGGCCGCATGCTTCCCATCTACCTTGTGGCACCGGCGCTCATGGTCGCCGCGGTCGACTCCAACGCCACGGTCGGCAACATGGACCTCTCAAGCTCGTCGGGCTTTTGGGCAGGCGCTTCTCTCGCCATCGGCCTTGCGATCGCCCTGCTGCTTTCGGGCATCTTCATCGCCAAGCCGATGAACGAGATGGGGCTGTTCTCGCTCGGCGATTTCTTCCGCGTGAAGTACGGGCGCGCCTTCGAGAAGCTCGCTTCCTGCGTGATGATCCTAGCCTACATCATCCTGCTCGCCGGCAACCTCGTGGCCTGCGGATACCTGCTGGAATACTTCCTCGGCATCCCGTACATAGGCGGGCTGTTCATCGCAGGCGGGCTTGTGCTTTTGTACACGCTCTGCGGCGGGCTTCTTTCCGACGCCTACACCGCGGCCATCCAGACGGTCATCACACTCGTGGCCTCCGTGATTATCGCGATCTTCGTGGGCGTGACGTACGGCTATTCCGTGCCCGAGGGCCTCGGGCCCTTCGACCTTGCCCAGCTCACCACCGTGGAAGGCGGCGGCCCCATCAACTGGGCGACGCTTCTGTCCCTCGGCGTGGGCGACATCGTCGCCATCGACTTCCAGCAGCGCATCTACAGCGCGAAGAACCCGAAGGTGGCGCGCAACGCGTGCTTCGTCGGCGCCGTGCTTACCGCGTTCATCGGCGTGGTCTACGGCATGATCGCCCTCACCTGCGTGCAGACGCTCGGCCTTGAAGCGGGCGACAA
>CAKTSW010000087.1 GCA_934613165.1 uncultured Ellagibacter sp. | reverse complement strand
TCTTCGAGAAGCGCGAGCTGCTGCGCGATCGGGCACATGCCGGGCGGCATGGCGTCGACGCGGCGCTTCTGGCGGTCAAGGAAACCGCCGATGCGGGCGTCGTCTTTCGCCCGCGGCGCAATCGATAGCTTCGACATCGTATTCCCCCGTATAAGGCAGGCGCGCGTTCTCGTCAGGCGCGCGCCCGCCCTCGTCTTGCGATTTTCCAGATACGCACGCCATTTTAGCGCAGCACACCGGCAAGCCGATTCGCATTGGGAAGAAGCGCGCGAAACGTGCGGACAGGCGGCGGAAAGGGAACGTGCCGACCCCGAAGACGCTAGCGGCGAAGGGCGCAGAGGCCCGGCAAGCCCATCGCGTTCGGGCATGCGGCGCAGCCTCCAGGCAAACGGCTTGCGCGTGAAGCGCCCTATGGGGCTTTCCGCGAAGAACGACGGGCGCGATGGCGCAGCGCAAGAAGGGCGATCGCCACCGCGATAAGCGCGCCCGAGGTGTCGACGGCGACGTCTGCGGGCTGCCCGCAACGGCCGTCGACGAAGAGCTGGTGGAATTCGTCGAGGCACGCGTAGAGAAACGAGAACGCGACGGCAAGAGCCCCCAAGTGCGCGAGCCCTTCGCGGCCCCGCCCCGTTGGCGCTTCGACAGGAACATGTGACGCGCCCGCCCGCGTCGTCGCCGTTGGCACCCCGTCGGAAACGCGGGCCGCGTTCGGGTTCCTTTCCGGACTCGTGTCCGCAACCAAGGCCGCGCAAGACCGGCGCAGGTGAGACGCCGTGTTCGCCTGAAGCGGCGTCGCGAACGCGAGTAGGCCCAGCACGGCGTACTCGCTGAAGTGGGCGAGCTTGCGCACCGGGAAGCTCAGGCTTTCCACGAACGCGAGTTGGTCGGCAGGCGAAAGGGTTGGGTACCCCGGCCAGAACGTGTTCGCGAGCCACACGATCACGCCGTCCGACAGACCCGTCGACGCGTCGCCGTCGTTGGCCGACATGAAGAAGATGAACGCCGCCCACGCAATGAGCGCAACGCAGCTTACGGCGAGCTTCGCCGCGTAGGCCGCCCCGTCGCCCGCGTTCGCCTTCCACACGGTGCTAGAGCGCACGCTCGATCGCCGCAAGGAGCTCGTCGTATTCTTCAAGCGCCTCGATGTCGGGGTTCTCGGCTTTGATGGCGCCCGAGCTCTTGAAGAGCCACCCCGCCTTGCTCGCGCGGATCATGCCGAGGTCGTTGTACGAATCGCCCGCGGCGATGGTGTCGCACCCGCAGGCGTGCAGCGCGTTCACGGTGGTGAGCTTGGTCTGCTCGCAGCGCATCGCGTAGCCGGCGATGGCGCCGTCCTCGGCGACGTCGAGCGAGTTGCAGAGGATCGTCGGCCACCCGAGTTTTCTCATGAGCGGTTGGGCGAACTGCTCAAACGTGTCGGAAATGATGATGACCTGCGTTTTCTCGCGCAGCGCATCGAGGAACTCGCGCGCGCCCGGCATGGGCTCGATGGTCTCGATGACTTTTTGGATCTCGGCGATCCCCAGGCCGTGCTCGCGCAGGATGGCGAGGCGGTATTCCATGAGCTTGTCGTAGTCCGGCTCGTCGCGCGTGGTGCGTTCGAGCTCGGGGATGCCGCTCGCCTTCGCGAACGCGATCCAAATCTCGGGGACGAGCACGCCTTCCAAATCCAAGCAAACCACGTTCATGGGAAACCCTTTCTCGCTTCGTCGACGACGCGCTGCGGAGAGGCCGAAGGCCCCGTCGCCCCGGCGCGCTTTCCCAAGCATCCTACCCTAGTCGAGCACCTCGGGGTTCAGGCAATCGGCCGGGCGGCGCCCGCACACCACGTCGATGGCGCTTCTCATGGTGCGCTCACGCAGCTCGCGGCCCGCCTTCGCATCCCGAACGGCTACCCGCTGCGAAGTTACCGTTTCCCCCTCCCCGCCCGAAAACGCGAGCGACCATAGAAGCGGCAGGACGGCGATCATCGGCATCACGTAGCGGAGATGCCCGTTCAGAGGGCCCGCCAAAACCGTGAGCATGAGCATGACGGGCGGGATGCAGACGATAAGTGCCCTTCCCCGCCGCGCGTGGATGAGGTACGCCACGACCGCGATGAGCAGCCAGATGTAAACCCCTGGCGCATAAAGGTAGTTCATCCCCGGCGCCTCGAGCGTCGCCTGCACGGCGGCGGCAACGCGTTCGACGGCGCCCTCGGGCATGACGTAAGACACGTCGTAGGCCTTCGCGATGTCGCCGTCGATCTGCGCGCCGACCAAAAGCACAGGGCGCGACCCGTTCACGTCGACCACCTCTCCCGTGTAGAAGTAGGCGTAGGTGTTCGCCGCCGTGGCGGTCAGGGCGGTCGCGGGATGTCGCGCCACCAGGCCAAGCCACGCGCGAAGGTAATCCCCCAGCGCCCCGGGGTGCTCGTCAGCATACTCGAAGCTGCCCTCGACCTTCGAGTTGTGCAGCTTGTAAGACTCTTTGACCGGATCGGCCAGGTCGGGATCATAGAGCTCGGCGAGCCGGTCGTAGGGCAGCACCGCATCAATGGCGTCGCGCTCCCCTTCCGTCATGTCGTCGCCGTGCTCGGCCACGATGCGGGCGGTCTGTTGGAAGGGAACGGAGAGCATCTCCTTCTCCTCGCGCATGTCGACCCCGCAGGCAGGGTACACGACGCCCGTGAGAACGAGATAGACAGCGCACACCGAGGCGAGGGCCAGGGCGGCGGGCTTCCACGAGGGTCGCCCGCCCTGCCCCCGCCGAGCGAGAAGCACAAGCGCGAGGGCGAGCAGCGACGGAGCCGCAAGGTAGATGCCGTTGTTACGCGTAAGGGCGACAATCGCACCTACGGCCGCGAGCAGGACCCAATCCCGCGTGGCGACGGGATCCGAGCCCTCCGGAGGAACGGCGACGCGCGCGAAGAGGAGCATGTACCAAGCGAACACGGCGCAGAAGAGCGTGTCCTTGATGGCGTCCTGCGCGAGGATGCCCCATGCGGGGAACAGCGCGAAATAGAGTGACGCAACGGCCGTCAAGACCAAAGGGAGCCCCCGACGACGCGACTCGGCGAGCACTGCGGCGAGCGCGCAGGCGAGGGCAGCCGCCTGGAATACCACGATGAGGAAGATGCCCCAGTTGTCGGACCCGATGGCCCGCCCCGCATGCATGAGCAAGCCGTAGAGCAGGTTCATAAGCACAGGATGGTGGTTCTCAAGCGGGGCGCCCGCGCAGAACTGGTTCAGGCTGCGCGCCCCGTCATAGGTGAGCGTGCCGGGCGCGAATACGGCGATGTAGGCGCCCCAGCAAACCGCGAGCAGCATGAGCGACAGCCCGAACACGTGGCGATCGACGAAGCCGTGCAGACGGACAGCGCGGGTCAGCCCCGCATGGCGCGCCCGCGGTCCCGGCGCAGGTTTCCCCCGACCGTCGAGCCACGAGAACAAAAGGCTCAACAGAAGCGAGAACACGGCGGCGTACAGCAAAAGCTTGGCGAGTGAGACTGCGACCCGCAAGGCGCCGCCGAGCATCTGGGAGAAGCCACCCGTCTCGGCGAGGCTCTGCCCCGCGACCATGAAGAAGGCGAGCAGAGCTCCGACGACAACAGCGGACGGGGCAAGGTGGAATCTGGAATGGGTGCTATTCATGAGGGATATTCTACCAGCAGCGATGCGCGGCGGGACAGCGAACGCGCAGAAAACGCCGACGCCCCCTCCCCGGTCATCCCGGTCGAGGGGGCGTCGGCGCACCCGAAGCCTTACGCGACAGCTTGCTATTCGATTGCCTAAGGCTGACGGGGATGCCGCTCCGAGTCCCGAAGAGCCCGGAGGGCGCCCCCGTCAGCCTGCTCCCAGCTTAGGTAGCAGGCTCGACCGGCGGACCCGACGGATGCCGGGTCCGCCGCAAACCGGCCCTTACAGGTTGGAGTAGTTCACGACCATTGCGGCAGCCTCGGCGCGCGTGATCTTGCCGAAGGCGTTGATGAAGCCGCCGTTGCCCATGACCTTGTTCTCGACGGCCCAGGCCACGGAGCTCTTGGCCCAGTCGTCGACCGCGGTCGCGTCGGACATCTCGGCGAGGGCATCGTCGCCGGCAGCGGCGAAGGTGCCGAACTTCTGCGCGTAGTTCGCGAGCATGCAGGCGAACTCCTCGCGGGTGACAGACTGCTCGGCCTTGAACGTGCCGTCGCCGTAGCCGTTCACGACGCCTGCCTGCTTGGCCCACGCCACGGCCTTGCCGTAGTACTGGCTGCCGTCGACGTCGTCGTAGGACTTGTAGCCGCCGGTGGTGGTGTACTCGTACAGCGTCTCGTCGGCCGCGCCCGCATGCGTTGCCATGTTGTAGAGCACGCACGCGACCTGGCCGCGGGTGATGGCGTCGTTCGGCCCGAAGAGCGAGGTCTTGTCGTAGCCGTGCATGAAGTCGGCGTCGGCCGCGTCGACGACCACGTCGGCGAACCAATCGGTGTAGTTGACGTCAGCATAGACGAGGTGCTTGGCAGCGATGACCTCGACGGTCTGAGCCTCGGGGAAGCTGTAGTTAGTCGCAGCGTCCTCGTTGCGCGGAGTCACCTCGACGGTGTACTCGCCCTCCTTGGCGATGCGGTCGACGGTGTTGCCGTCGACGTCCTTCAGCGTGATGGTGCACTGCTGGTACGGGAGGTCCGCACCGAAGAGCTCGACTGCGTCGTAGCCGTTCTGGTTGGTGTCGGCGGTAGTGTAGTTCGTGCCATCCCAACCGGTCTCCTTAACGGCAGGCAGGTAGGTGACGGTCTTGCCGGTGTTGTCGAAGGTCTTGGTGCGCAGCGCGGTGATCGTGCCCTTGATGGCCTTCTTCTCAACCGTGATGGTCAGCTCGGTGGTGCCGGCCAGCTTGTAGCGAGTGCTGGTCACCTTCATGGTATAGGTGCCGGCATTCGTAACCTTGGTGACCTCCTTGCCGTCGGCGTTGTAGAACTTGACGGTGAGATCGTTGTCAGCGATGCGGTCACCATTGGCCCTCTTGGCTCGAACATTCAGCTTGGAAGCCCAGTTCGTGCCGTCGTAGGTCTTGGTGAGCGAGGTCACGACCTGGTCATCAGGAGAAACGCCGTCGCCGGTCTTGTCGAAGAGAACCTGGACCTGAGCGTCGGCGTCGACGGCCTCACGGTAAATCGTGTAATCGACGATCGCCTTGCCGCCGATCTCGTAGTTGTTGGGCTCGGAGGACATGGACTCCTCGGAGATGCTGTAAACGAGCGTGTAGTTCCCATATGTGGTGGGGACAGCCGGGGCGGTGATACCGTCCTCGGTCGTCAGCTTGAGCTTGCCGTCGGCGCTCTCAGCGGTGACCTTGGAGCTCTTGAAATCCTTGCCAGCGTCGGTCTTGACCCACTCGTAGGTCGCGGGCATCTCGCCGCCATCGTACTTGAAGTTGGCGATCTGCTCGACCTTGTACAGGTTGGCCGTAGCGGTGCCATCGATGTTCTTGTTGGAGACGTCGGCCTTCGTGACGTCAAGGACGTACTTGCCGTTGTGGAGCACAACGGAGCCGTCGCGAACGGTGCCCTTGAGCTCGTTGAGGATCGCGCTGCCCTCGCCGTAGCGCACGCCGTCGATGGTGATGGAGTCGAGCGCCGGGACGGTGGTGCCGGTGCTGAACTGATCCTCGATGGAGACCTTGTCAGTCTCGTTGAGGCTGAGAGCGCTGATCGTCACATTGGTGTTGGACTGGTCGGTGCTGAAGGTATAGCCGGAGTCGTTGAACTTGACGATGGCGCGGTAGTTGCCAGCGTCCTTCGGCTCCACAGCGAGGGACTCGTCGGAGCCGCCGCCTGCGGGCACGTAGTACACCGTGTAGTCGACGTCGCGGTCGAGGGACATCGCGGCATTGTTGTCGTCAGCGTCGGTGAACGTGAAGTCCCAATCCTGGGCCTCGGCGTTGTAGGTCTTGACGTTGTCGACAGCGGTCACGGCCACAGAGCGCGGCGCGATGTTGAAGTCGATCTCGTAGGTAGCGCCCTTGTAGTCGCCGGAGGTGGCGGTGAGAACCGCGGCGTACTTGCCGGGCTTCACAGCCTCGTTGTTCTCGCAAGCACTACCGAGCGTGCCGTCGGTGTTGCGCTCGTAGTAGTCCATCGTGTACTTAATGCCCGTGGCGGGGTTGTGATCGACGGTCTCGACAACGGTGCCCTGTTCAAGCTCGATCGAGCTGACAACGATGGTGACCGGCGTGTTCTTGACGTACTTGTACGAATCGACGACCCCGCCGACGGTGGTCTTGTTCTCGGCAGTCTTATCAGCGCCCTGCTTCACCGTGTAGGTAACAGTGCCGTTCTCGAATGCCTTGGTGCCCTCCTGGAACTGCAGGCTGATGCCCTCGTCACCGGACTGGGTGTCGGCTGCCTGGTCCGCGTCCGCCGCGAAAG
>CAKTSW010000086.1 GCA_934613165.1 uncultured Ellagibacter sp. | reverse complement strand
GCGAAGTACACGACGATGCTCGCCGCTGCGAAACCGACCGCCCACCAGCCGTACGTTGCGATGTTCGCCGCCTCGCTCCAGTTCGGAGCCACCTCGATGAGGTCGCGCGCTACAAGCCAGATGCATACGTAGGGCCCGAAGCCGAGCAGCTGCGAAGCCGCCGAAAGCGCCATCCCCGAATACGTGAGGAACCTACGGCCGCCGGCGAACGTAAGCAGATAGCCGATGCCGCCTTTCCCTTTCGTCTCTTCTTTTCCCATGCCTTCTCCTATCGCATGTGCCTTTAAGAAGGATTGACAGTTAACCTCGCCAAACTTACCATGTACGCATCAGCTAACACCCAAGACGTCCCCTCTGCTGGACGTTCTCGAAAGAGACAAGGACGATTTCAAAAGCGATGGGAGCACACGTCGCGCGCGACATCACCGCGATTTACGCGCCGCAGTTCGAGCAGTTCGGCATCAAGCTTTCCGATAAAGGCCCCGTAAGCACGGGGAAGGTTGCCACCGCCAAGGCGAAGGGCAGCGCGTGGATCATGCCCGTCACGCCCACCTGCTTGGTGATGGAGCACTTCATCACCCCTGCAGAGGACATGATGCTCGCCGAGTTCACCCCGGAACCATACGCATGCGTGAGCGAGATCAGCGCGCCGACGCTCGAATGCATGCCCGCGGCGGGCATCACGCCCGCAAACCTTGCCCCGATGAGCACAGCGTGCCCGCAAACCTCCGTCTGCTCGTTTGTCCAGGATGCCTGCGGGGTCGAGATGAGCCCGCTCCACGCAGGCCAGCTCTACCATTCGCGTTCGGTCATCTTCCTGCGCGGCTACTTCGAAGATCTCGAGCAGCGCTACCCGAATCAGTTCGACGGCCTATTCGACGCGTTCGCGAAGCCGTGGGGCGAGAACGCCTCAACCGCTATCTCCGATGCCCTCGGGCGCTTTTCGGAACGCCGCAGCCTTGCCGTGGGCGGGCATCTCTACACGCGCTCGATCGTGGACGCCATGGTGTCCGAACTCGCGGTTTCGCTCGCAGCCGAGAAGAGGGCCGCGCTTGTGGACGACTCGCCCGAAAGCAGACGGCTCGCGGAAGCGGCGCGCGCCCTCATCGAGCGATCGATAGGCGACGGGCAGCGCGTGGGGATAGACGAAGTCGCGCACCGCCTCTATGTAAGCCGCTCCAAGCTTTGCGCCGTCTTCAAGCAGCAAACGGGCGAGAGCATCGGCGCTTTCGCGCGCAGGCGGCGCATCGAGAGAGCGGAAGATCTCCTCGCCGGCGGCACGCTTTCCGTTTCGGAAATCGCCATGCGGCTCGGTTACCCTCGGCAATCGACGTTCGCGCAAGCGTTCAAGCACGAGACCGGCTTGTCCCCCTCCGCGTGGCGCGAGCAAAGAAGGTAGCCGCGCACCGCTTCATCAGCCCAAAAATCGAGAAAGGCCCGCGCCCCTCATGCTTCGAGGGGCGCGGGCCTTGATGGTTCGGACGGATTTCCGGGCTTTCGGGCTTCCCGGCTTTCGGGTCGAAAGCGGTTGCGCCCGTTACTTCTCGGCAGGCAGAGACGAGCTTCCCGCTTCGGAGAACTGCTCCACATCGACCGAGATGCTATGCTTGATGGGCTTCCACTGGCACTTCTTCACGAGCGCCACGAGCGCGATCGGCACGTAGGTCAGCATGAAGAACGGGAAGGTGAACATGTAGAGCACCTTCTTGCGGGTGGTGGAATGGATGGAGTCCCATTCGACGAACGTGGTGAGCACGCCGAAGAGGAACATGAACATAAGGTAGTTGAACAGGCAGAAGAAGATCGACGAGATGGAGCTCGCGATCATGACGCCCGTCGACATGGCGCCCGAGAGCGCGAGCACGATGATGATGGCGTTGAACACGACCGACACGATGGTGAGCAGCATGCCCGGCGCGATGGTCATGAGCATGTCGTAGCAGGCGAAGCGGGAACCCTTGGGGTTGGTGAAGATGCCCTTCGCAAGGCGCGCACCGTAGTGCCAGAACACCTGGTAGAAGCCCTTCGCCCAGCGAAAGCGCTGGTTCCACGAATCGCGGAAGGTGACCGGCTGCTCGTCGTAGAGGATGGCGGTCGGGGTGTAGGAGATGCGGATGCCCTCCAAGATGCTGCTCGCGGAGAACTCGATGTCCTCGGTGAGCAGGTGCCATTTCCAGCCGTCGTTCTTCTCGATGATGTCGGCGGAGATGAAGAAGCCCGTTCCCGAGACGGCGCACGAGGTGTTGAGCGTGAGGCGCGCCTGGCTTAGGAACTTCGCCTCGCGCAGGAACCACACCGCATAGCCCGCGGAAATCCAGTTGGAGTCGTAGTTCTTGGAGTTGCGGTAGCTCGTGGAGGCCTTGGCGCCATTGTCGAAGGTCTTGTTCATCTCGCGGAAGTAGTTCACGTCGAGCACGTTGTCGGCGTCGAAGACGAAGTACGCCTCGTAGCCGCGGTCGGCGTACTGCGAGCGGATGATCTTGAACCCGTAGTCGAGCGCGTAGCCCTTGCCCACCTGCTCGGTGTTGAAGCGCTTGAACACGATGGCGCCCGCCTCGCGCGCGACGTCGGCGGTGTCGTCGGTGCAGTTGTCGGCGATGACGAACACATCGATGAGCTCGGCCGGGTAGTTCTGCACCTTGATGGAGTGGATGAGGTCGCCGATGACGGCGCTTTCGTTGCGCGCCGAGATGACGGCCGCGAAGCGATGGTTCTTCTTCGCGGTGAGCGCCTTCGGCTTGCGCGTCAGAACGACGAGTACGTAGTACAGCTGATACGTATAGCAAACGGTGAACGTGATGAATACGCAGAAGTTGAAGACATCGATGAACGATATCTGCGAGAAGAATTGGTCGAACACCAGCCCTACCCCTTACAACTTGTGGCCGCCCGCGAGACGGGCGAACTTTGCCGCACCGGCCTGAAGCCGGCGCCTTCCTACAAACCTTCTGGATTATAGCGAGCGGGCACGCCTTTGTGCAGGGGATACGCGGCGGACGGCGCCGCGCAGCGCCCTTTCCCGGGCCAAAAGGGCGGTTTGCACAAAGGTTCTGCATACCGTCTTCATATTACCCGAAGGTTACTCGAGCGCCACGCCCCTAGCCGCAAGCCCCTCCCTACGCGTAACCGTATTGCTTGCGCAGGCCCAGAAGGAAACCGCTCGTCAAAACGACCGAGGCGATTTCGGCCACCACGATCGAAAGCCAGATGCCGTCGGGACCGAGGACAAGCGGCAGCAGAAGCACGGCGCCGCATTCGAAGACGAGTGTCCGCAGAAACGCGATGAGCGCCGAGACGAGCCCGTTGTTGAGCGCCGTGAAGAACGACGAGCCGAACATGCTTATGCCGATGAAGATGAACGCGAGCGAGTACTCGCGAAGCGCGCCGACCGTCATGCCGGTGAGCGCCGCATCGTATCCGACGAACAGCGCGGCGAGAGGGTGCGCGAATGTCTGCGTGAGCACGGTCACAAGCACGCCGCCCACCGCCATGACGATAAGGCTCTTCCTGAAAAGCCCCTTGAGCTCGAAGAAGTTCTTCGCGCCGTAGTTGTAGCTCACGATCGGCGACACGCCGACATCGAAGCCCATGAACAGCGACGCGAATATCCACGCGGCGTACTGGATGATGCCGTACACGGCCACGCCGTCGGGCCCGATATAGGCCATGAGCTGGTAGTTGTAGAGCATCGACACGAGCGACATGGAGATGTTCGACACGAGTTCCGACGACCCGTTCGCGCCGACGCGCCTGAGCGCGCGCACGTCGGTGACGGGACGGCCAAGGCGCAGCGAGCTTTTGTTCTTGCACGCGAAGTAGATGAGCGGCACGCCGCCGCCCACGAACTCGCTTGCCGCCGTCGCCGCGGCGGCACCCGCAAGCCCCCAGCCGAACCCGACGATGAACAGCGCGTCGAGCACGATGTTGGTCACACCCGCCGCCACGATGACGGCAAGCCCCACCTTGGGCTTGCCCGCAGCGGTAAGAAAGCTCTGGAACGCCTCCTGCAGCATGAGGAACGGCAGCGAGAACGCGAGGATGCCGCCGTAGACGACGCATTCCTCGAGCAGGCTTCCCGTGGCGCCGAAGGCGATGCCGACCGGCCGCACGATGACGAGGCACACGATGCCGCAAGCGATCCCGACGCCGAGCGTCACATAGATGACGAGCGAGAACAACCCCCGCGCCCGCGCGTCGTTCCCCTCGCCCATGGTCTTCGCCACAAGCGCGGTGCCGCCCGTGCCGAACATGAACCCGAGCGCGCCGAGCATCATGAGCAAAGGGTAGATGAGGTTCAGGGCCGCAAACGATTCCTTGCCGACGAAGTTCGACACGAACAGCCCGTCGACCACGCCGTAAATCGACGTGAAGATCATCATCGCGGCGGTCGGGGCCGTGAAGCACAAGAGGCGCCCGAGCGAGAAGTGGTCGGATATCTGGATAGCCATTACCGACCGCCCTTCCCCGCCGCGGGAGCCACGCGCGATCCGGGGATCTCCGAGAAATGCAAGCGGAGCGCGTCGGTGTAGCGACGCAAAAGCGCGAGCGCCTGCGCCTGCCCGTCTTCGCCCAAATCGGCAAGCGCCGCCTCCTCGGCGGCGATGACTGGCGTGACCGCCCGGGCGGCGAGCGCCGCTCCCGTCTCCGTCAGCTTCACGACGGAGACGCGCCCCTCGCGCGAAAGCGACACCACGCCCTCGCGCGCAAGCTTGTGGATGGAGCTGTTCACCGTCTGCTTTCCCACGCACATTTGCTCGCAGATGTCGCGCTGCGATATCCCCTTGTCACCTGCCAGGTAGATGGCGTACAGGATGTCCCACGCGCTTTCGGACAGCCCGAACGACGCTGCGATGTCGCGGTACAGCTCGCTCGACTCGCGCCAGAAGCCGTCCATCGCCTCGTGCGGCGTGCCCGCGAGAGCCTCGCCCGGCGAGCAAACCGCCGCGTGCGATGCCGCGCTTTCGTCGAATGCCATGATCCTCCTTGGTTCGCGGCCCGGCGCCGTGATGCATGCGGTGCTGGACCGTTTCATAAGTCCGATTTCGTACTTTCGTGATTGTAGTCCGAAATCGGACTTATGCAAGCGATTCACGAGATGCCCGCAAAAGCCCGGCGCGGCCGCCCCGCCCCATGCAAGAGACGGGCCCATCCCCCAAGCGGTGCGCCCGCAACGTGCGCGCATCGAGTATCATGGACGAGGTATGAGGAGAAGCTGCTTCATGCGCAGCTCCAAGCGGCGGCGAAAGGAAGCCCATGGAAGACTACAAGAAGGAATTCATCGAGTTCATGGTGGAAAGCCACGTGCTCAAGTTCGGCGAGTTCACCCTGAAAAGCGGCCGCAAGTCGCCGTTCTTCATGAACGCGGGCGCCTACGTGACGGGCGACCAGCTCCATCGGCTGGGCCTGTACTACGCGCGCGCGATCCACGACAACTTCGGCCTCGACTTCGACGTGGTGTTCGGGCCCGCCTACAAGGGCATCCCCCTGTCCGTCGTCACCGCGATGGGCCTGCACGAGCTGTACGGCAAGGAAGTGAAGTACTGCTCGAACCGCAAGGAAGCGAAGGATCACGGCGAGGGCGGCAACCTCTTGGGCCACGTGCTCGAAGACGGCGACCGCGTGGTGATGGTCGAGGACGTGACCACCTCCGGCAAGTCGATCGACGAGACCTACCCCATCATCACGGGCGCGGCGAACATCGAGGTCAAGGGCTTGATGGTGTCGCTCAACCGCATGGAAGTGGGCAAGGGCGGCGTGAAGTGCGCCTGCGACGAGGTGTCCGAGAAGTACGGCTTCCCCACGGCGAGCATCGTGAACATGGCGGAGGTGACCGAGTACCTCTATAACCGCGAGGTGCAGGGCGAAGTGGTCATCGACGACGCCATCAAAGCCGCGATCGACGCCTACTACAAGCAGTGGGGCGCGAAGGAATAGGCGGGCGTCTCTCGCTTCGCGGCTGGCGGACGGCTCGGTGTTTTTCGCCCGCCGCCGCGATAACCCCTTTTCAACATGCGAAGATTCCGATAGGATAATAGTTCGCATCGCGCATTCGCCGGCGTGGCTCAACGGTAGAGCAACTGATTTGTAATCAGTAGGTTGCGGGTTCGATTCCTGCCGCCGGCACCAGAGTTTTCGCAGGCCACGGGCTATATTTCGCCCGTGGCTTTTTTCTTTTCCGAAACAGGTTCGCCCCGTTTGGTCACGATTTGGTCACGACGGGACAAAAGCGAAGGGCTTGGGGAGCAGCTCGAGTCGGTTCCCCAAGCCCTTCACGCATCTTAGAACCCGGCTATTCCTTCACCACGAGCACCGGGACCTGCGCTTCTTTCAGAACGAAGCTGCTCACGCTGCCCAAGATGCCGCGCAAACCGCCCAGGCCGCGCGACCCCATGATGACGAGGTCGATGTTGTGCCCAGCCGCATAGGCGACGATCTGCACGCCGATGTTC
>CAKTSW010000085.1 GCA_934613165.1 uncultured Ellagibacter sp. | reverse complement strand
TGCCCATCGGCTGCGGCGTGCTCGGGCTCGTCTTCACCTTGAAGCTCATCGAGATATCGCAGCGCATGGACGGCAACCAGGCGATGCCGGGCGTGAAGGAGGTCGTGTTCCTGCTCGTGTTCTTCGCCGTGTTCCTCTTCCTCATCCAGCACAGCTTCGACCTCATGGCCGCGATCTACGAGGTCGTGGGGCTCGCTATCGACCGCGTGGAGGCGCTCTTCGGCACGGGAGGCGGTCTCGACATGGCTGCGGTGTCCGTCGTGACAACAGACGACGACCTCTCGGCACTCCTCGCGCTGCTGGTCGTGGCGGTCATCAGCTGGCTGGTGGTGCTGATCGCCTACATCGTCGCGCTAGTCGTCTGCTGGGCGCGCGCCATCCAGCTCTACATCATGGCGGCCTTCTCCCCGATACCGCTCGCGTTCCTCGGCTTCGACCAGACGCGCCAGATCGGCATCGGCTACCTGAAGAGCTTCGGGGCGGTCTGCATAGCGGGCCTCATCATCCTCGTGCTCCTCATCAGCTTCCCCGCGATCCTCGGCGGCATCGTCGCCGTGAACCCCGGTACCGGCACGCCGATAGACGCCATCGCGAACGGCCTCACCTACGCGCTGCAGTACCTCGCCATGTGCATCCTTCTCGTGCTCTCGCTCGTGAAGAGCGGAAGCTGGGCGCGCGACATCGTGAGCGGATTCTAGCGACATGCCCGACCGAAAGGAGGTGGTGCCTATGGGCTAGGCACATCAGCAGCATCACGGGCCATTCCACCAAAGGCCCGAAGAGACCAATCAAGACGCAAAGGAGCTTCACAAATGGAAGACAAGAAGCACGTGTACCTGACAATGCACGAGAAGTTCGTGCGGGAGGACATCTCCTACATCGACCAGAGGACCGGCGAGGAGAAGACCTTCAACTCTGTGACCCTGCCGAAGAACACCGTCATCGACGGCGTGGATGTCGGCTACTACCAGTTCAGCCCCTTGTTCGTGAACCCCTCACGCTTCAAGGGAGAGCACTTCCGCGACATCCCCCTGCTCGCGGAGCGGGAGGTGTGGCTCACCCGCACCCAGCTCGACGAGAACGGAGACCCCGTCAAGGACGAGGGCGGGAAGGGCGTGAAGGACATCGTGAAGGTCATGCCCGCCGCCCTCAAGGAGGCAGTCGACAAGGGCCGCAAGGAGTTCCTCGCCTCCCTCGACGAGAAGGCCAAGGAGGCGCGAGAGGCCTCGCAGAACCAGGACCGCGAGGCTCGGCACGCCGAGCCCGCCGTCCGCTAAGGAGGCCGCCATGGAATCCAACATCGACAAGGCCCTCGCCTCCAAAGCCGTGCGCCTCGCGCTCGCCGTCCTGCTCGCCGTGACGTCGCTGCTCTCGGTGGGGACAGCCCTGCCTGCGGGCATCGCCTACGGCGCCGAGTCGGCAAATCTCACCACAGGCGGAAAGATTCCCTACGGGGGCTACTCCACCACCTGGATGTACGCAGACGGCGAGATGGCCTACTGCGCCGACCCGCAATCGGCCACGCCGAGCCCCGGGACGTACGTGAAGAGCGTCCTCTCCGCGCCCTCGGGGCGGACGGCCGAAACGGTCGCCGACCTCTGGTTCGCCTACGGCAGCCCCGGCTTCGACAAGAGCCTCTGGCCGAGCACCTGGTACGACGGCACCGAGATGACGGCGTCCCGCTACGCAGCGTGCGCCCACATCCTCGTGTCGGACACCTACACATCCGACGGGTCCTACGCGCTGTTCGGTTGCAACCCCGAGTTCAAGAGCTGGGCGCGAAGCAACATCCTCGGCTTCGACGCCTCCGGCAACCTCTCAAACCCAAGTGCCACCGGCCGCCTGATCGCGGCACGACAGGGCGAGGTGCCGAGCAGCTTCCAGGCATTCCAGCTCTACACCGGGGAGGGAACGCAGATCATCCTCTCGTTCAAGTACGTACCCTACGGACACATCGACCTGAAGAAGGTCTCGGCAAACCCCGAGATGTGCGAGGGCAACCCGCTCTACTCGCTGAAGGGCGCGGTGTATACCGTCTACCGCAACTCCGGCCTGACGGAGGCCGTGGGAACCATCACGACCGACGACGGGGGGTACGGGAAGCTTGAGGACCTGGAACCGGGCAAGTACTACGTCAAGGAGACGAAGCCGGCGCCCGGGCACGCCATCGACCCCGAGACCTATCCCGTGACCGTCGTCTCCGACGAGACGACCCGCGTGAACGGCAGGGAGGTCTCCGACATCGCGCAATCCGACCCGGTCGGCATGCTTCTGGGCAAGATCGACGCGGACACCGGAGAGCCTGCGCCGCAGGGCGACGCGACGCTCGCAGGAGGCCTGTTCACCGTCCGCTACTATGCCGGGGACTTCACCACGGCCGAGGCTGCGGAGTCGTCGGGCGCGCCCGCGCGCACCTGGGTCTTCGAGACCGACGCCGACGGCTTCGCCTACCTGGCCGACGACTACAAGCACTCGGGAGACCCCCTCTTCTACCAGACCAACGGCGACGCCTCCATCCCGCTCGGGACGATCCTGATCCAGGAGACGCGCGCGCCGCAAGGCTACAACCTCGACGACGGCCACGGCGGGGATCCCAAGGTGTTCTGCATCCGCATCACGCCCGACGGCGCCGTCGGCGAGAGCGTCTACACGTACAACTCGCCCCAGGTGCCGGACACCGTGAAGCGCGGGGACTTCCGCCTCGTGAAGGAGGTGGCCGTCACCGTGTACGACGAGCCCGCCGGGGACATGCCCCAGGAGACCAAGCGCGTGCTCGTGCCGGGAGTGAAGTTCGAGCTCTACAACGACAGTGAGAACCCGGTGCTCTCCCCCGAGTCGGGTAAGCCCGTGGCGCCCGGCGGCCGCGTGTGCACCATCACCGTCGACGAGAACGGGCTCGCGACCACCAAGGACGACAACGCCGGGGTGAACGGCTGGAGCAAGCCGAGCGCCTGGACGGGGGCGCTCGCCTACGGCACCTACCGGGTGCACGAGGTGATCCCGGCGGACGTTGCGGCCGCCTTCAAGGCAGAGTGGGGCAAGGATCTCCTTCCCGTGGACGACTGGAAGACCACCATCACCAAGGAGGGACAGTACGACCCGCCCCAGCTCGTCAACGACCGCATCCCGCAGACGCCGCTGAAGGTCGAGAAGGTCGACGCGGAGACCGGCAAGCGAATCCCGCTGCCCTGCAGCTTCCAGCTGCTCGACTCGGCGGGCGACCTCGTCACCTGGACCTCGCACTACCCGGAGACCCAGGTGCTCGACACCTGGACCGCCAACGAGCGCGGCGAGCTCACGCTCCCGATGCTGCTGGAGCAGGGCGACTACACGCTCGTCGAGGTCGAGGCGCCTTACGGCTACGTGAAGGAGCTTGAGGGCAAGACCTTCAGTGTGGGAGCAGAGTACAACGGCTGGGACGACCCGCTCGTTATAGAGTTTCCTAATATGCCCCAGAAGGCGACGGTCACCGTCGCCAAGGCCGACGGCTGGACGGGCGAGCCCGTGGAGGGCTCCGTCTACATCGTGAAGGCGGCCGAGGCCATAATCACACCCGACGGCACCGTGCGCGCCACCGAGGGCGAGATCGTCGCCACGCTCACGACTGACGCGGACGGAAAGGCCACGAGTCCCGAGCTGTACCTGGGCACCTACACCGTCTACGAGGCCAAGGCCACCGACGGCTACGCGCTCGACGTGGCCGAGAAGACCGTGTGCCTCGACTACGCGGGCCAGGAGGTCGCGGTCTACGACCACGAGGAAGCCGTCACCGACCTTCCCACCGACCCCGAGCTATTGAAGGTCGACGCGCTAGACCACGAGACGGTGCTCGCTGGCGCGAAGTTCCACGTCTGGAACGACGAGGGCACCTTCGACGAGGAGCTTGCGACTGACGAGGAGGGCAAGATCTCGCTCGCCTACGCCAAGCACGGGAGCTACCACGTGCAGGAGGTCGAGGCGCCCGAGGGCTACGCCATCACCGACGTCGACGAGGAGGGCAACCCCACCGTCGTCGACTTCAAGGTGAACGACCAGGGCATGATCGAGTGGGACGACACCGGCTCGATGGCGCAGGCCTACACCTTCGAGCTTGAGAACATGCCGAAGACCATGAAGACCACGGCCGCCGACCCCGAGACGGGAGCCCATGAGACTCAGGCGCGGGATGATCTCACCATCGTCGACACGATCGAGTACAGCGGGCTCGTCCCCGGAAACGAGTACACCGCGACAGGCGTCCTCATGGACAAGGCGACAGGCGAGCCCGCAACGGACGACGACGGCAACGGGATCACGGCATCTTCCACCTTCGTGGCCGAGGATTCTTGCGGCACGGTGGACGTTACCTTCACGTTCAAGGGCGCGAGCCTCGCCGGCAAGTCGCTCGTCGCTTTCGAGACGATGGAGTTCGAGGGCGCCGAGTACATGGTACACGCAGACATCGACGACGTGGACCAGACCGTCGCCGTGGTGGACATCGCCACGCAGGCGCGCGACGGCATAACGAACACGAGCGAGGGCACTTGCACCGAGAACGGCACCCTCTTCGACACCGTCGCGTACACGGGTCTCACGCCGGGCAAGGAGTACCGCCTGTACACCACGCTCGTCGACAAGGCCACGGGCAGCGTGCTTGCCGGCGACGACGGGCTGCCGCGCGTCGGGACCACCGTCTTCACCCCGGAGACGCCCGACGGCACCGTCGACGTGGCGGTGAGCCTCGACACGACGGGCCTCGCGGGCAAGTCGGTCGTCTTCTTCGAGAAGCTCGCCGACGCCGATGAGAACGTCATCGCCGTCCACGAGGACATCGAGGACGAGGGCCAGACCGTGACTTTCCCCGCGCCCGCGCCCGAGCCCGAGCCGGCTCCTGGAAACCCGGGCAAGGGGTATCCGAAGACCGGAGCGCTCGCCCATGTTGACCCGGTGGCGGCGAGCCTCCTCGTCATCGCCATCTGCGGCTGCGCCGGAGCGGGATATGCCTATATTCGCCGCTCTCGCAACACGGCAAAGGCCATAGACGCGCTCGAAAAGGAGGTCGTCGAGAGCGCGGACGAATCTTAGCTCGCAGCTAAGGAACATCGCTGTCGGCGAACCTTAGCTGGCAGCTAATACCCAAAGGAGCGGGCCTTCTGATCGGCCCGCTCCTGTTGCATAGGAGAAGGATATGAAGAAGCTGAAGAAGTTTATGGACGTGCTCAGCGTAATCCTCCTGAGCGTCGCTTTCGCGGCGCTTGTTACCTACATCACGGCACCGGAGGACGAGCGCGCCGAACTAGCCGGGATGATCGCGAGTTCCGAGGATGCGGGCCAGGTGCGTCAGATCGATTGGGAGTCCCTTCCGCACGAGGTCGTCGCTTGGATCGAGGTTCCGGGGACGTCAATCGACGAACCCGTCGTTCAGGCAAGCCCCGACGAGCCCAACGCCTACCTGTATCGGGATGCGCTAGGGCAGGGCGCTTACGGCACACCATACATAGACAGCGAGTGCTCGCTGGACTCGTCTTTCGTCATGATCTACGGCCACCACATGTCGGACGGCTCTGCCTTCGCCGACTTCGCGAGCTTCATCGACGAGGCTTACGCCCGCGAACACGGCGAGATCATACTCTACCAGCGCGAGGGCGAGACCCTGCACCTCGTCCCCATCGCAGTGGATGTCGTGAACGCCAGCCGAGAAAGCCTGGTCATCGACCAAGACCTCGATCCCTCCGATCACGTCGTCGGTCCAGATCTGATCTTGGAGGAGCCAGGCGAAACGAAGCAGCTCTTCGCGTTCACGACCTGCTCATACCAGACATGGAATTCGCGAACTGTCGTTTATGCCGACTCACATACCGAATGAACGGGCTGTCCCATGCTGGAACATCCAGAGCCGGAGGCCTTGGTAAAATGTTCAACAACCGAAAGTGGTTAAGCGCTTGTGCGGGCAAATGACCGTGCGCTTGTCGCGAAATAGCTAGCAACGAGGTATACATGGCTGATTTGGGCAAAATGATAATGGATGGCCTTTCGGATGCCGGAAAAGGAATCGGGAAAGCAGCTTCCGACTTTGGTAACGCGGCCGGTGAGGTTGCAGGCAACGTGGGAGAACACCTTAACGAAGCAAAAGACAACGTCGGGGCGTTCTTCCAGCAGACAGGGCAAGGCATCGCAGGTGTGGTAGGTGGAATCATCCACCACGAAGATGAAGGGTCCAAGGAGAATAAAGAGCTGGACGAATACGAAGCAGCCATCGTCGAGTACAACCAAGCCTACACGGATATGAGCGATGAGGGTATCTCGCTATATCAAATGCGTGAGCGATCAAATGACATGCTCAATCTTATCGAGGGCCTCATCAACAGCATTGCCAACACTCCCAAGGAATTCGATGTGGTGTTCGAGGAGATATCGGCCGACAATGCTCATGTACGGTAAGGAAGCAAGCAACCGAAAACAAGAGATAGACCGCCAGCACTACACTATTCCGAACCA
>CAKTSW010000084.1 GCA_934613165.1 uncultured Ellagibacter sp. | reverse complement strand
CTCGGCCTCGTACTCGTCGAACTTGCGACGCATCATGTCGACGTCGGCGACCTCGAAGTTGTAGGCCGAGAACTCGACCTCGTTTTCGTGGAAGACGTCGCCGTAGGTCATGGGCGTGCCGTCGGGCAGGTAGGACCATACAAGGTCGTAGACGGAGTCGACGCCCTGGACGTACATGGCGATGCGCTCGAGGCCGTAGGTGATTTCCACGGGAATCGGGTCGACCTCGATGCCGCCGACCTGCTGGAAGTAGGTGTACTGCGTGACCTCCATGCCATCCATCCAAACTTCCCAGCCAAGCCCCCAGGCGCCGAGCGTCGGGCTTTCCCAGTCGTCCTCGACGAAGCGGACGTCGTGCTCGGCGGGGTCGAGCCCGATGGCCTTGAGCGAGCCCAGGTAGAGGTCCTGCGAGTCGACCGGGCAGGGCTTCAGGATGACCTGGAACTGGTAGTAGTGCTGCATGCGGTTGGGGTTCTCGCCGTAGCGGCCATCGGCGGGGCGGCGGCACGGCTGCGGGTAGCAGGTGCGCCATGCGTTCGGGCCGAGGCTGCGAAGCGCGGTCGCGGTATGGAACGTGCCCGCCCCCACCTCGCTGTCGTAGGGCTGCATAACGACGCAGCCCTGTTCGGCCCAGTAGCGCTGCAGGTTCATGATGATGTCCTGGAACGTCGGCGCGTCTGCTGCGCCCGACGCAGCATGCACAGGTTCGGTTGCCATGTCTCTCCTTTTCGTCTGCTCAAGCCTTTGGGAAAGCGCGCTCCCAAAGGCCTTGTTGATTGGTTTTCTACGATAACAATCCGATATGGTTGATCGGCCAGTAGGTGAAAACGGCGTGCCCGGTCACCGTCGAGGCGTCGATCGCCCCGAAGTAACGGGAATCCTGGGAATTGGTCCGGTTGTCGCCCATCACCCAAAGGCAGCCTTGCGGCACCGTGTAGGGATAGCTGATGGAGACGGCGGTTTTCTGGAAGGGCTCGGAAACCTTGCCCTCGGTGTACGGCTCGTCGAGCTCGGCCCCGTCCACGACCACCTTGCCGTCGACGAGATCGACCGTCTGGCCGCCCGTGGCGATGACGCGCTTGATGAGCGTGCGCCCGGAAACGAGCGGGTCTTGGAAGGTGACGATGTCGCCCTGCTTGGGCTCGCCCGTGTAGTAGGAGACCTTCTCGGAGAAGACGAGATCGCCGGTCATGATGGTGTCTTCCATGGAACCCGAGGGAATCTCGTAAGCGGAGAAGACAAAGGTTCTCAGGCCGAACGAGATGGCAAGAACCGCGGCGACCATGGCGACGAGGCTTAAGACGGTGCGAAGGGTCTTGGAACCTTGGCGTTCGGCATGCTGACCGGAAAACATGTGGAGCTCTCGTCCTTTCGAATGCGCGGCGCGCGATCGCGCGCGTCGAGGCTTTTCGCTACAGTGACAAACGAAAATGATACCGCGCATCCCCTATTGCTTAGGCTCAAGGCCCAAACTCTGCAGAAAATCCCTCTCAGCGGGCGAAAGCTCGACGCCGGAAAGCAGGTCGGGGCGCAGGCGGGCCGTGCGCTTAAGGCTCTGCTCGCGGCGCCATGCGGCGACCTTGCCGTGGTCGCCCGACAAAAGGACGGCCGGCACCTCCATGCCGCGGAAATTCGCGGGACGCGTGTACTGAGGGTATTCGAGCAGCCCGTCGGAGAAGCTCTCGGTCTTGGCGCCCTCCTCGGCGCCGAGAACGCCGGGGAGCTTGCGCACCACGGCATCGATCACGACCATGGAAGCGAGCTCGCCGCTCGTAAGGACGTAGTCGCCAAGGGAAATGACCTCGTCGGCCAAGGTGTAGGCGCGCTCGTCGATGCCCTCGTAGTGCCCGCACACGAACAAGAGCCGCTCGTGCTCGGCAAGTTCGAGCGCGCAGGCGTCGTCGAAGCGCCGCCCCTGGGGCGCGAGGAAGATGGTGTGGGGTTTCAATCGGCGAGTGGGTTCGCCTTCAGCCGCAGCGCTTGCCCCGCCCACGGGGCGCGCGCAGATGTCGTCGTACGCCTCGAAGAGCGGCTCGCACTTCATGACGAGCCCGGCGCCGCCGCCGTAGGGGTCGTCGTCGGTCGTGCGATGGCGGTCGTGCGTCCAATCGCGCAGGTCGTACGCGTGAAAATCAAGGATTCCCTTTTCCTGCGCGATGCGCATCATGGACGTTCCCATGACGGAGTCGTACATATGGGGAAACGTCGAAAGCGTCTCGATGATCACGGGTGTTCCCTTCGTTTGCGGGCATACGAAAACGCGCCCGAGGGCGTGTAAAGCCCTGCGAGGCGCGCGAAAGTTACAGGTCTAAAAGCCCTGCGGGGACGTCGACGTCGATGCGGCAGGCTTCCTCGTCGATACGCACGAGGAACTCGTCGACGAGCGGGATGAGGATGGGATGGCCCTCGTCGCCGCCTGCGCGCGCGACGACGAGCAGGCTTTGCCCGGGGTTGTCGTCCACGCGCAGAAGCGTGCCGAGAAGACCGGCCTTCGCGTCGTGGACCTCCCAGCCGAGCGCGGCGTCGGAATGCGCCGCAGCCTGCGCACGAGCGAGATCGGGCAGTTCGGCGCGCTTCATGAGCACGTGGCACCCGATGAGCGCCTTCGCGGTGTCGATGTCCTCGACGCCCGAGAACCACACGACGGCCGAGTCGTCGTCGCGCGGACGGATTTCCTCCACCTGCGCACGACGGGGCTCGTCGAGCACCGGAGGCACGAACGCGACCTCGACGCCTTCCTCGAGCAAAAAAGGAAGGCCCGACGCGCTGCGCACGACGAGCCCTCCATCTAGATTCTTCGCAGTCGCCAACCAGGCGACATCGGCCCATTCGCGCATCTACTCGACAAGCTCCACGTCGACGGGAACATCCGAATGCGATGCGGCCGCACGCGCAAGCGTGCGAATGGCCTTGATGACACGACCCTGGCGGCCAATGACCTTACCGGCGTCTTCTTCGTTCACGCGAATCTCGACGAGAATGGAACCTTCTTCGGTTTCGCTTCCCGTGATGTCGAGGTCCTCTTCGTGGTCCACGAGGGGACGCACGATCGCGTCAACCAAGCCGACGAGGTCTTCCGTCTGCTCAGACATGCCGTTTACGCTTCCTTGCGAGCGGTTTCAAGAAGACGAACGACGGTGTCGGTCGGCTGAGCGCCATTGGCGATCCACTTGTCGACCTTCTCGAGGTCCACAGAGATCATCGACGGATCGACGCACGGGTTGTAGCGGCCGACCTCTTCGATGAACTTGCCGTCGCGCGGAGCGCGGGAATCGGCAACGACGATGCGGTAGTACGGACGCTTCTTTGCGCCGTGACGAGCCAGGCGAATTTTGACTGCCATGAAGTTGAACTCCTTTATTTCTAAACTCTCATCTCGGTTTTACGAGGCCAAACACCTCGGGAAAACACAGCGATTGCTTATATTACTGGAAATATCGAAAAATAGCAAGTTCATGCGCATGAAGCGTACACAAACGGCGGGCGGCTACTCGCCGAGGCTCGCGCCGAGCTCACGCGCCCGTTCAAGCCCCGGGTTGCCGGCGATGGCGCCCTTGTCGAACACCGCGTTCACCACGACCTCGCCGATGCTTTCCTGGTGGGTGTAGGCGTTCGAGCGCTTGTAGGTGTCGAGCAGCGAATCGGCCGCGGTGATGTCCTTGTCCTCGAGGCACAGAAGCAGGCCGACGCGCGGGATGCCGAACGACTTGGCGATGCCGCAGAGCATGCGGTCTTGGAACGCCTTGAGCTGCGCCGGATAGGTGAAGCAGTACAGGGGCGTGGCGTACACGAGCGCATCGGCCCAGTGCAGGTCGGGGTAGAACTTCTGCATGTCGTCCTTTTGCACGCATTCGCCCTCGTGCGTGAAGCAGTAGTTGCAACCGAGGCAGCCTGCGATCTTGGCGCGCCCCGCGTCGATGCGGCGCACCTCGCACCCTGCCGATTTCGCGCCCTCGATGAACGCGTCCGCGAGCATGTCGGAATTGCCGTTCACGCGCGGGCTTCCCGTTACCACCAAAACCTTGCAAGCCATGTTGGCCCTCCCCTTCTCTTGCGCGCCTTAAGCGTCCGTCCTCTTCCGGCCGCGGGCGCGCTTCCTGCTATTTCTCGCTCTCTTCGAGCATTGCCTGGACTTTCTTGATGTCGGACATGCTCATGCCGCCCGGCATACCGGGGAAGCGGCGGCGGCGCTTGCCCTTCTTGCCCTTGCCCGAAAGCTCCGCTTCGGTGGGCATCATCTTGCGCATCATCTTCTTGGTCTCGTTGAACTTCTTGATGAGCTGGTTCACCTCGGTGACCGACACGCCGGCGCCGGCCGCGATGCGCGCGCGGCGGCTACCGTTCAGAACCTCGGGCTTTGCGCGCTCCTCCTTCGTCATGGAGTTGATGATGACCTCCATGCGGTCGAGCGCGCCCTCGTCGACCTGGCCCGAGCCGAGCGCCTTGTCGCCGCCGGGAAGCGCCGAGACGAGCTTGGCGATGCCGCCCATCTTGCGGATCTGGCGGTTCATGTCGATAAAGTCGTTGAGCGTGATCTGCGATTTCGCGATGCGCTTGGCGGTTTCGGCCTCTTCGGCTTCCTGCTGGACCTTTACAGCGCTCTCGATGAGGCTCACCATGTCGCCCATGCCGAGGATGCGCTTCGCGATGCGGTCGGGGTGGAATTCCTCGAGCGAATCGGGCTTCTCGCCCGCGCTGATGAACTTGATGGGCTTGCCCGTGACCTGCTTGATGGAAAGCGCGCCGCCGCCGCGGGCGTCGCCATCCATCTTCGACATGATGACGCCGTCGAAGTCGACGCGCTCGGCGAAGGCAGACGCCACGTTCACGACGTCCTGGCCGGTCATGGCGTCGACGACCATGAGGATCTGGTCGGGCTTCACGGCGCGCTTGATGGCCTCGGCCTCTTCCATCATGTCCTCGTCGACGTGAAGGCGGCCGGCGGTGTCGACGATGACCACGTCGCGCAAGTGGTCGATCGCGTCCTGCACGCCTTCCTTGGCGATGGCGACCGGGTCGGTCCCATCGCCGCGGTACACGCGCACGCCCATCTCGTCGCCAAGCGTTTGGAGCTGGTCGGCGGCGGCGGGACGGTACACGTCGCACGCCACGAGCAAAGGCGAGTGCTTTTCCTGCTTCAGGCGATACGCGAGCTTGGCGGCGGCAGTTGTCTTGCCCGAGCCCTGAAGGCCGACGAGCATGATGACGTTGGGGATGCGGCTCGAAAGGACGAGCTTGGAATCGGTGCGGCCCAAAAGCTCGGTCAGCTCGTCGAGCACGATCTTCACGACGTTCTGCGCAGGCGTGAGCGAGTCGAGTACCTCGGCGGTGAGGCAGCGCTCCTTCGTGCGAGCACAGAACTGCTTCACCACCTTGAAGTTGACGTCCGCTTCCAGAAGCGCCAGGCGGATTTCGCGCATGGCGGAGTTGATGTCGTCTTCGGTGAGGCGGCCCTTGCCGCGCAGGCCGGAGAAGATGTTCTGCAAACGCTCGGACAAGCTTTCGAGCATGGAAACCTCCGAATGGTGACTCGAGGGATACAACGTTGTTAACCCTATGATTATACGCCAGTCGAAGCGCAGGGCGACGAAGTCCGATCCCGGCAACACGCCCTATGCAGAAGAAGGGAGCCCGAAGGCTCCCTTCCCTCTTCCAATCGCGCTCGCGGCGCGTTCGGGCTCAAGCTAGTTTTCGGGTTCGCGATGCTCCTGCTTGCGCGGGGCGCGGGTGCGGACCTGCTGCTGGGCGCGCTGCTCGCGCGACTGAGCCTGCGCAGGCGCACCTGCCGCGGGTGCCGCCTGGTGCGGGCGCGGGCGACGACGGGCGGCGCCGTTATGCGCCTGGCCTGCCGGGGTCGCGCAGTACGGGCACACCGTCCATGCAGGATCGAGCGCGCGATGGCAGCTCGGGCACAGGTTCTTCAGGCGCGAATGGCAGTTCGGGCACACGACGTAGTCCGATTCAACCGGGTAACCGCAGGTCGCGCACTCGCCGTACTTCATGAGCTCGCGCTGCTTCAAGGCCACTTCGAGCTCCTGCTCGTCGCGGTCGATCTGCAGCAGCGGCGGACGGAGCAGGCAGTACGCGATGACGCCGAGAAGCGGCACAAGGGCGACGATGCCCCACACGTACCAGCGCGTCCCGCGCATGTACGCATCACGGACGACCCACACAATCGACAAGACGTAGAGCACCACGAGCAGCACGATGAAAATCGAGAACGCCGTCATCAGTTCGGGCGTGATCAGCTGCGACATCAATTCGGACATGGATTCCTCGTTTCCTGTTCGAGCCCGCATCACCAGGCTCTTCGAGCAACTAGCGAACGATTATAGCAAAAGCGCAGGAGCCTTGGGCCCGAAGGGCGGCTCCTGCGCCCGTTCCGTTTACGCAAGCGCCGCGAGCTGCTCTTCTACGCGGGCGAGCTTGTCGCGCAGGTCGGCGAGTTTCGCGGTGTCCTTCTCCACGATCTCGGGCGCGGCC
>CAKTSW010000083.1 GCA_934613165.1 uncultured Ellagibacter sp. | reverse complement strand
TTCCTATACGGTGGAATGCTTAGAGCTCGCGGATGATGGTCTTGAGCGACTCGATTTCCTCGTTCATGTCGCGGCTTTCCTTCAGTTGCGCCTCGACGTCGTTCACGAGGTGCATGATGGTCGAGTGGTCGCGGTTGAACTTCTTGCCGATGTCGGCGAAGGGCAGATCGAGCAGCTGCCGGCAGAGGTAGATCGCCATCTTGCGCGCGTAGTTCACGTTGCGCTGGCGCCCGCGCCCGATGAGCTCGCTGTGGCTGATCTTGTAGTAGCCCTCGACCTCCCGCTGCACGTCGGCCACGGTCAGCCTCTTCGAGGGGCCGCCTGAAAAATGGCTTTCGAGCAGGCTCTTCGCATCTTCGAGGCTCAAATCGGGCTGGTCGAAGAAGGTCATCTGGTAGATTACCTTCGTGACCGCGCTTTTAAGCTCGCGGATGTTGGAACTCGAGTTCTCGGCGATGTACATCTGGATTTCCAGGGGAATGGAGAACGTCGGGCTGCCCTCGTTTTCGCGGTACTCGTCGACGAAGCTCTTCACGATGCCGAGCTTCGTCTCGATTTCCGGCGGTTGGATGTCGAACGTGCCGCCGGAGTTGAACCGGCTTTTGTACCGCTCGTCGATGTCGATGTTCTTCGGCGCGCGGTCTGCGGACAGGACGACCTGTTTTCCCTGGTCGGTCATCTTGTTGAAGATCTGGAAGACGATGTCGAGCGTCTGCTTCTTGCCCTGAAGGTACTGCACGTCGTCGATGAGCAGCACGTCGGCTTCCTCGTAGCGATTCTTGAAGTTCTTGTAGCTCGATTTCTCCTTGTCGTGCGCGGCGGACGCCTCCATGTAGTCGGAGAGGAGCTCCGCCGAGTCAACGTACACCGTGGTGAGGCTCGGCTGCGTCTCGCGGATGTAGTTCTGAATCGCGCGCAGCAGGTGCGTTTTCCCCAAGCCGCTTTTCCCGTAGATGAACAGAGGGTTCAGATGCGCCTTGCCGGGCGTTTCGGCAACGGCGACGGCCATGGAGTAAGCCATGCGGTTGGAGTCGCCGATGACGAAGTTCTCGAACGTGAGCGACGCCGGCCCGTCGGGCGCTCCCTTGCGGTGGGAGCCTGCGTCGCCTGCCTGCGCGGCTTCGGGGGCGCTTGGGTTTGCCGTCAGCTGCGGTTCGTTGGTCTGACCTGCTGATACGTCTATAGTCGAACTTGCTTGCTCGGGCTCTATGGTGGACATCGTCGCGGGCTCGGCGGTCATCGTCGGGGCCGCTGCCGTTTGCGTAACGGGTGCGGGCCCTGCCTCGGCAACGCCTGAAGCGGCCGTTTCTGCCTGCGGGGCGGGTGCCGCTGCGCTGCTGGTTTGCGGTGGCGCGGGGGAAGCCGCCGCCGCTGCGACCGCCGATTCGGTTGCGGCGGCGTCGACCTCGATGAGCACGGTGAACGGAACGTGGTACAGATCGTTCAAGGCCTGCTTGATGGTTTCGAGGTAGCGGCGCTCAACCCAGCCTTTGATGAAGTCGTTGTCGGCCGTGAGCATGAGGAAACCCTCGCTCATCGCCTGCGGGGCGAGACGCGAAAAGAACGCGTTGACCTGGGACGCGTCGACGTCGCTGTAGCTTTTCACCTGGCTGCAGACGCCTTCCCACATATGATAGAGCTCAGAGCTGTCCATGATGTTCTCCCGAACGAAACTACGTGCTTTCGATTGTATCCAAAACGTGGCCATGCTTCAAAGAGCGGCCATGAGCGTGACGACCTGGCGTTACATGGATTCCGCGACGGCGAAACCGAAGTCGGTGAGCACGCGCTTCTTCTGGCCTTCCGCCATCTCGACGAGCCCTTCCTCCTCGAGCTTCGTCAAGGTCGAATGGGTGCTCGACGCGGGGGTTCCCGTCAGGCGCGCCAGGTCGGTCACGCCGAGCGCCCCTTTCGCGAGGAACGCGTTCAGGAATTCGCGCTCTCGCTGATTGAGCTGGGGCATCGCCATGCGCTGGGGCTGCTGGGCGGGCATCGCGTAGGGACTTTGGAACCCTTGCGTCATCGCCTGAGGCGCGTACGCCTGGGGCATGGTTTGCTGCTGGTAGGCCTGCTGCGGCTGAATCTGGCCGTATGTCGGCATTGCCTGCTGCTGGTAGGCCTGGACGGGCGCCGCCTGCGCGATCGGCTGGTACATCTGGGGCTGCACCTGGGAATACTGCTGTTGGGGCATCATCTGCGCTGAGGCGGCCTGGGGAATCACCTGGTTCGCGACGATTTGACGCGCCGGTGCGGCTTGCGGCTCCGGCTGCTCTTTTCGGGCGGGGGCCTCGGGCTCGATGGAGTCGAGGCTTGCCGCCCTCGACTGGCCCTCTTCTCCCTTCAGGCTGATGGTGACGACGGCCCCTTGCCCCATGTTGTCCTCGATGGAGATGGTGCCATGGGAAAACTCCAGGTAATCGCGCACGATGGGCAAGCCCGACCCGACGCCGCGGATATAGCTTTTCATCGGCTCGATGGCGGAAGAGAAGCCGGGGAGCTGGGCTTTGTCCTTGTTCTTGATGCCGGGCCCCTGGTCGGCGAAGCGGATGGTGTTCCCGCCGTCGAGGATCGAAACGATGATTTCGACGAACCGCGCATGGATGAAATTCTCCGAAACCTCGCGGATGACGGTGTAGGGGATGGTTCCGCCTTGGGATCTCGCCTGCTCGTAGACCGTGGTCGCGAGCGCCTCGATATAGTCGGCGGTCGGCGCCGGCATGATCTCGGTCACGCGCGGCGCGCTGCGAAGGTCGTCGTAGAGAGCGATACGTGCGACCGACGAGACGTAGGTGTAGTCGAAAGCTTCCCGCTCAGGGGCTTCTTCCGTTGGTTCTTCCGGTGAATTTTCATTCAGAGTGTTCAAGGCAGTAGTCCATTTATTCAGCGTTTTCCAGATTTATTCGTCGACATTGTACCTGTTTTTCAACAACGAAAGAAGCCCACCTGCGATTTCCTGTGTTGAAAAGAAGGGAAATTCACCTTTTATGGAAAACGATGTGGAAAACGACGTGGGGTTTTCAATCTTTTCAACATTTAATTCAATAAAAGTGGAAAACGGTGAAAAACGATTCAGAACGGGCAAAGAGCTAAGGGTGGAAATGTTGAAATATTCATTGACTTTCAGGAAAAAGAGGTTTTCCCTGATGATCCTATGAACGAAGAAGAAAACCCCAGGTGGATGAAAGAACGACGGTACGGATTCTTTGCAATGTTCGGGCACGGTGTTTTCTTGAAAAGCAAAACCCCAGGTAAAACACTCTATAAAGGAGAGAAATACCAGGTCAGGGCGTTGTAAAAAAATCGGTTCGTAACCTACGTTCCTTTACGGCAGATAAAGGGTTTTCCACATCGAAACATGAGTAAATCCGGGGTTTTCAACTGTTTCCACATTTTATGGGGGAAACAAGTGCGGTGGAAGGGCGGGAAAAGCCACCTTGTACCGCTTTTGGCAGTTTTTCTTCATGAATTTCCATCTTTCCGGCTTTCCGAAAACGGAATTTTCAACAGAAAGCGTATTTTTCCCTAGGAAGAGCCTCGACGGGCGGGGCGGTTGTCAACCTTGTATAATGACGCCAAAGCAAAAGAGGAGAGAAGGACCGCTCTTGAAATTCAGCATCAATAAAACCGAGCTGCAAAACGCGCTCGCAATCGTTATTAAAGGCGTGTCGACGCGCTCGACGCTCCCCGTCCTGTCCGGAGTCCTTATCGAGGCCACGGGCGACTCCCTCGTTCTTCAGACGACCGACCTCGAGCTTTCCATCCAGTACACCACGGCGGCCCTCGTCGAGGTGGAGGGAAAGGCCGTCGTTCCCGGCAAGCTCTTCTCCGACATCGTGAAGAACCTGCCCGACGCGGCGGTGCACGTCGAGGCCGACGAGGACAACGCGCTCATCACCTGCGATTCCTCGTCGTTTTCCATCAAAGCGCTCAATTACGAGGATTTCCCCGGGTTCCCGCACGTCGACGTTTCCCAGCGCATAGAGGTGCCGTTCGCGCAGTTCGCCTCCATGGTGAAGCGCGTCGCCCGTTCGGTGTCGAAGGATGAAAGCCGCGCAATCCTCACCGGCGCGCTGGTGACGCTCGAAGAAGACTGCTTCAAGATGGTCGCGACCGACTCGTATCGTTTGGCCCTGACCGAGGTCAAGCTCGACAACCCGTCTGCCGACGAGTTCGAAGCCGTCATCTCCGGGTCGTTCTTGCAGGACATCGCCTCGCTTCCGAAAACCGAATCGACGGTGCAAATCGCCCTGGCCCAGAACCAGATTCTCGTGAGCTGCGGCGACACAGTGTTCATCAACCGTCGCATCGAGGGCAACTTCCCCAACTACAAGCAGCTGCTTTCCGGGAAGCACGCCACTCGCGCGAAGATCGACGTCGATCGCCTCGTGGCCGCGGTGAAGCGCACGTCGCTGCTCGGATCGGCGTCGACGCCGGTGAAGTTCGACATCAACGCGGCGTCCCAGACCGTTCAGCTTTCCGCCGCCTCCCAGGACGTCGGTTCTGCCCAGGAAACGCTTTCCTGCGGGGTCGAGGGAGAAGACGCCGAAATCGCCTTCAATTACGCTTATGTCCTTGATGGGCTTTCGGTCATGCCGGGAGACACGGTGACGCTTGAGGTGGGCTCTTCCCGCGAGCCGGGAATCTTCAGGATCGACGGCGCCGAGAACTACCTGTATCTCGTCATGCCGGTGCGCATCTCGTGACGCTGCGCGTAGAGGATATAAAGCTTACCGATTTCAGGAACTACGAGCACTTCGAGCTGGCGGAAATAGGCCCGCTCACGGTGCTCGTCGGTCCTAACGCAATCGGGAAGACGAACATCATCGAGGGAATCCAGCTCATGACGTCCCTCACGTCGTTTCGCCACCCGACGATCGACCAGGTCATTCGCCGTGGAGCCCAGGTGTCGCGCACGGAATCCCGCATCACCGACGGCGACCGGCTGCTCGACGTCGCGATGACGCTGCAGGAACACAAGAGAAAGTACACGCTCAACGGCAAGGCGAAGCGCCCGGCCGACTTGAAGGGGCTCATGCCCTCGGTCGCCTTCACCCCCGACGACCTTGAACTGGTGAAAGGGTCGATGAGCACCCGCCGCGCGGCGCTCGACGCGCTCGGCTCGCAGCTCTCGGCCAACCATTACCTTATAAAGAAGGACTACGAGAAGGTAATCCGCTACAAGAACCGCCTTCTCAAGGAAGGCACGTCGGCAGCGCTCCTCGACAGCATCAACGAGACGCTTGTGACGTGCGGGGCGCAGCTGTCGTGCTACCGTGCCGCGCTCTTCGCGAAGCTTTCCCTTGAAATCGCGCGACGATATGCCGATATCTCGCATGGAGAGCGCCTTACCGCCCGATACGCGCCCTCGTGGCAGGCGGATGTTTCACGTGAAACATCGACGTTCTCCCGCGAGGAAGCGCGCGAGGAGCTTGCCCGCGCGCTCGAAGCTCGGCGCGGCGAGGAAATCGCCCGGAAGCGGAGCCTCGTTGGGCCCCATGCGGACAGGGTCGATTTCTCCATCGAAGGGCAGGACGCATCCCTGTTCGGCAGCCAAGGACAGCAGCGATCCGTCGTTTTAGCCTACAAGCTCGCTGAAGCCGCGGTCATCGAAGAGGTGCTCGATCAGAAGCCTATCCTCCTGCTCGACGACGTGATGAGCGAGCTCGACGCGTTCAGAAGGCGTGCTTTGGTCGAGTTCATCTCGGGCGACGTGCAAACGTTCATCACGACCGCCAACCTCGCGTATTTCGATCAGTCGCTTCTCGACAACGCGCGCGTCGTCGAGCTGCCGAGAAAGGACTCCTCGCTGTGAGCATGAAGAAGCTGGGTCGGGAGCTCGAGAAGATTTCCTCACGCTTCCCGACCGACGAGAAGACCCTCATAGCCCGACGTGCCGCGAAGGTGCAGGCGATGTGGAAAGACGCGATCGAGCATGTTTACAAAGACGTCGCCCCCTACGTGCTCGACCATGTGAACGCCGTGTACATCACCGACGACGGCGGCGTGCGAACGCTGATGGTGTACATGGACGACGGCGACTTCCGCTCGGACGTCCACTGCCGCCAGCATTTGATCTTGTTGCGGATGAAAGAGCGCTTCGGCGAGGAAGTGGAAGCGTTCAAAACCTTCCCGTCTCGATTCGATATGAGGAAGCGCCATCCTTTCGCAAGGGAAAACGAGGTTGTTTCACGTGAAACAACGAGGTCGGTCCCTCTTTCCGCGGCCGAGCTCGCCGAAGTGGACGGATTCTGCGCGCCGATCGAGGATCGTGCGCTCCGTAAAGCCCTTGCAAAGGCGATGGTTGCCGATAGGGAATGGAAAAAGGGAGAAGCCAAGGAAAATGGCGAATAAAGGGAGAATCGGCCGTTAGAAGGCTTCAGAACCCCCTTAAACGCGCTGATTGTTTCTTCTATGGTACAATATTAAGGTTCACATTATAGAGATAGGCTCTCATAAACGTACCGAAAAAGGAGCATGTCAGTGGTTAAGAAACCCGATCATTACGATGGCTCTGACATTCAGGTCCTCGA
>CAKTSW010000082.1 GCA_934613165.1 uncultured Ellagibacter sp. | reverse complement strand
GCCGCGCTTGACGGGGAACTCGGTGCAGAGGTTCTTCACTTCAAGCAACATGTGACTACCTCTTTCTCGACTTGGGGTCAAGGCCGTCGCGGATGCCGTCGCCGAGCAGGTTGAACGCGAGCACGGTGAGCGTGATGGCGAGACCGGGGAAGATCATGAGCCACGGCGCGCGGAACAGCTCGTTGCGGCCACGGCCGAGCATGTCGCCCCATTCGGCGTCGGGCGGCTGAACGCCCAGGCCCAAGAAGCCGAGCGCTGCGCAGTCGAGGATGGCCGACGAGATGCCGAGCGTCGCGCGGACGATGATCGAGGGCAGCGCGTTCGGGAGCACGTGGCGGAACACGATGGCGAAGTTCGAGTTGCCCATGACGCGCGCGGCGGCGACGTAGTCGTTTTCCTTGATCGCGAGGATCTCGGAGCGCACGATGCGCGCGTACTCGGGGATGGCCACAAGGCCGATGGCGACGACCGCCTTCTCGATGCCCTGCCCCAGAGCCGCCATGATGGCGATGGCGAGCAGGATCGACGGGATGGAGAGCATCATGTCCATGATGCGCATGATGATGGTGTCCCATTTCCCGCCCTTGTACCCGGCGATGGCGCCCAGAACGACGCCAACGGAAAGCGAGATGGCCACGGCGGCAAGGCCCACGACGAGCGTGATCTGCGTGCCGACGAGCACACGGCTGAAGATGTCGCGGCCCTGAAGATCGGTGCCGAACCAGTGCTCGGCCGAGGGGCCCTGCACGGAGTGCGCGAGGTTCTGCTCGTAGGGGTCGTAGGGCAGAACGCCCGGCACGAGCTTCGTCACGATGGCGATGACCGCGAGAAGCAAGATGAAGATGGCCGACACGAGCGCCGCCTTGTTGGAGACGATGCCGTCGAGGACGTCCTTCCAGATGCTTTCGCGCTTTTCGACCACGGGCGCGGTGGCAGCGTTCGCTTCGAGCTCGCCTGCGCCTTCGGTCGCGAGAACCGTTTTCTTGCTCATCCCGATCACCCCTCTTCCTTCGCGCCGTACTTGATGCGCGGATCGAGCCATGCGTAGACGATGTCGACGAGCAGGTTCATGACGACGAAGATGACCGCGACAAGAAGGACGATGCCCTGCACCACCGGGAAGTCGCTCTTAAGCACGCAGTCGACCGCGTACTTGCCGATGCCCGGCCACGCGAACACGGTTTCGGTGAGCAGCGCGCCGCCAAGGAGGCTGCCGAACTGCAGGCCGATGACGGTGGAAACGGGGAGCATCGCGTTGCGAAGCGCGTGCTTGATGTTCACCGAGCGCTTGGTCAGGCCCTTCGCGCGGGCCGTGCGGATGTAGTCGGCGTTCAGGGTTTCAAGCATGGAGGAACGCGTCATGCGCGTGATGATCGCCATGGAGTACAGCGACAGCGCGAGCGTCGGCAGGATGAGGTGCACGAGCACGTCGCCGAGCGCGGTCCAGTCGCCCTTGGCGATGGTGTCGATGATGAAGAAGCCCGTGCCGCCCGTGGGCTGCAGAAGCGGCGTCACGCGGCCGGAAGACGGCAGGACGTGCAGCGTCGCGGAGAACAGCAAGATGAGCAGGATGCCCGACCAGAAGATCGGCATCGACACGCCGATGAGCGCGATGACCATGCTCACGTTGTCGGCGAGCTTGTTCTTCTTCACCGCGGCGAGCACGCCGAGCGCGATGCCGCACACCGACGCGACGATGATGGCGCAGATGGCGAGCTCGGCCGTTGCCGGGAAGCGCGAGGCGATCTCGGCGGCGACGGAGGTGTGGGTGTAGTACGACGTGCCCAGGTCGCCCTGGATCGCCGACACCAAGAAGTTGACGTACTGCAGCCAGATCGGATCATCGAGCCCGTAGTCGGCTCGCCACGCAGCCATGGCCTCGGGCGTCGCGTGCTCGCCCAAAACGACGGGCGCGGGGTCGGACGCCAAGACGCGCGTGATGAAGAAGATGATGATCGTCACACCCAGCAGCACGGGAATCACCATAAGGATTCTCTTGAGGATGTATTTGAGCACCTTGTTCCTTTCGAAAGGGCCCCGTTTATCTCGTCTGATTCGAGGCCGTAAAGGCGCAGGTTGCGGAACCTGCTTGGAAGCGAATCCCCACATTCGACTCCAGGCAAGCCGCACCCCCGCGCAAAGACGGGGCGCGCGAGCGAAATGTGCCGCTCGCGCGCCCCGAGAAGGGCGAAACCCGGGTTAAGCGCTTAGGCTTCCTTGGAAACGCCCTTGAAGAAGACGACTCCCGTCGGGTGATAGTAGAAGTCCTTCACCTTCGGGCTGTAGCCGAGCAGGTTCTTGCCATGGGAGATGAGCACCCACGGCTGCTCCTCGGCGACCATTTCCTCGCACTTCTTGTAGATCGCGTCGCGATCGTCGCCGTCGGGCGTGTCGATGCCCTGGGCGATGAGCTTCTTGTACTCGGCGTTGTTCCAGTGAGCCACGTTCATGGACTTGTTGGAGTCCGCGAGCAGGTTCATGAAGTTGTCCGGGTCGCCGTTGTCGCCCGTCCAGCCGTAGAAGCAGATGTCGTAGGGATCGGTCTGGACCTTGGACTTGTAGGTGGTCCAGTCGTACTGGGTGATGTTCACCTTGACGCCGACCTTGTCCAGGTAGCCCTGGATCATGTTGGCGAGCTCGACGCCGCCCTTGGCGTTGTAGGGGCGCGCGGTGGAGTAGGTGATGCAGGTGAGCTCGGTCACGCCCTTGGCGGAAAGCGTCGCCTTCGCGGCGTCGGGGTCGTAAGCGGTCTGCTTGATGTCCTTATCGTAGGGAGCCATCCAGAGAGGCATGACGGAGTTCGCGACGGAGGCGTAGTCGCCGTAGATGGCGGTGACCATTTCCTCGACGTTAATCGCCTGGGCGATGGCCTTGCGGACTTCCTTGTCGGCGCAGATGCCGCCCTCGTCGGTGTTGAACGCCATGTAGTTGATGGTCATGCCGTCCTCGGCGAACAGCTCATAGCCGCCGTCGGTGATCTGGCTTGCAGAAGACGGGTCGACCGACGAGATGATGTCGCACTCGCCGTTCAAAAGCGACGTGATGCGGGTGTTGCCCTCGGCGATGATCTTGAAGATGACGTTCTTGATCTTCGGGGCGTTGTCGGTGTCCCAGTAGTCCTCGTTGGCTTCGAGCGTGATGGAAGCGGACTTCGTCCAGTCGACGAACTTGTAGGGACCGGTGCCGACGGGCTTCTCGATGGTGCCGCCGTTCGCGTCGTCGATGGCCTTTGGCGACACGATCGGGGAAGCGAGGCACATGGCCAGGTTCTTCAGGAAGGAGGTGTTCGGCGCACGCAGGGTGAACTTCACCGTGGTGTCGTCGACGGCCTCGATCGTCTTCACGCCCGAGTTCGCGGCTTCCTCGCCGAAGACGAAGGAGGCGTAGGGCATGTCGGAGTTGCGGTTCGGCTCGAGCAGGCGCTCGACGGACTTCACGACGGCAGCGGCGTTGAATGCCTCGCCGTCATGGAACTTGATGCCCTCGCGCAGCTTGATGGTGTAGGTGAGCAGGTCGTCGGAGATTTCCGGCAGTTCCGCGGCGAGCAGCGGCTTCACGGTCGCGTCCTTCGCGCCGTAGCCGTAGAGGCCTTCGTGGATGTTCGCGGAAACGACGGCCGATTCGCCGTCGTCGAAGTACGCCGGGTCGAGAGCGCGCGGGTCGGCGGTGAGGCTGTAGGTGATGCTCTCGGCAACGCCCGAGCCGGAAGCGGACGAGTCGCTCTTCTTGTCGTCAGAACCGGAGTTGCTCGAGCAGCCGGCCATGCCGATGACGGCGGTGCTTGCAACAGCGGTGCCGAGCAGGCCCATGAACTGGCGCCTGCTGACTTGCAGCTTGCTTTCTTCCATTGGTTTTCTCCCTTCCCATTTCGGCTCGACCGTCAAGGCGAGCCGTCGCACAGCTTCCTGTACCGTGCTTTCCCACGAATTCCTAAAGACTGCTAGGAATTCGTATCGGTACACTTTAGCGCAGCAAAGCACGCGTTCGCGCGTCGAGTGGAGATTTTTTGGGCTATTTATTCGCTTTTCGCCGTCAACGGCATGAAAAAAGCAGGTAAAGAATGCGTATCGGGCAATTCAGGAAAATGAGATGGCATACGGGAAGGGCGCGCCCGGAGGTTTCGCCCCCCGGGCGTGCCCTGTACGCGGCCGCTTCGCGCAGAATGCCGATCGGGGCTATTCGGCGTATTGCAGCGCGCGGTCGAGCTTCTGGCTGATCACCTTCGTCACGCCGTCGGCCTGCATGGACACGCCGAACAGCACGTCGGCCGTCTCCATCGTGCGGCGCTGGTGCGTGATCATGATGAGCTGCGTGGTGTCGCGCAGCGATTCGACGAACGCGACGAGCCGGCGCAGGTTCGTGTCGTCGAGCGCCGCCTCCACCTCGTCGAGGATGTAGAACGGCGTGGATCTGATCCGGTACACCGCGAACAGGAGCGCTATGGCCGTGAGCGACTTCTCGCCGCCCGACATGAGCGTCATCTTGGCGATGCGCTTGCCGCGCGGCTGCGCCGTGACCTCGACGCCCGTGTTCTCCAGGTCGTCGGGGTCGACGAGCGAAAGGTGCGCCGTGCCGCCCGGGAACAAGGTGGCGAAGATTTCCTGGAAGTTCTTGTCGACCGCCTCGTAGGTCTTCACGAAGTCGTCCTTCATGCGCGCGTCGATGACGCGGTTGATCTTCGCGAGCGACTTGCGCGCGCCGTCGAGGTCGGCGAGCTGGGCGGCGAGGTAGTCGTAGCGCACCTTGAGCGCGTCGTATTCGTCGGCGGCGTCGGGGTTGATGGTCCCGAGGTTGGCGATGCGGCGGCGCAGCTTGAACACGGCGTCCTCGACTTCGGCGCGGTTTTCGAGCGCGGGCTCCTTGAGGGCGGTTTCGAGCGGGGTGCGGCATCCGTGGACGATCTCGTTCACGGCGGCTTCCACCTGCACTTCGAGGCGCCCCTTGTCGACGCGGGCGGTGCTCATGCGCTCGCTCGCCGCGTCGTAGGCGTCGTGCGCGGCGCGGGCGGCCGCACGGGCGGCCGCGGCCTGGGCATGAAGGCCGCTTTGGGAGTCCTGCGCGAGTCGCGCCTTGTCCTCCAAGTCGATCGTCCATCGGCGCGCGTTCTGCTCGAGCTCGTCCATGACGGCGAGCAGAGGCTCGATGCGGGAAGCGGAAAGCTCCTTCGCCTTGAGCGCCACGCGCTGGGTCTTCGCGCTCGCACGCAAATCGGAAAGCTCACCGGCGCGGGCGTCGCGCACACGCACTGTGTAGGTTTCGCGCTCGACGAGCGTGGCCCGCTCAAGGCGTGCCTCGGAAAGCGCGTCGATCGCGGCGCGGGCGGCGTCGCGCAGAGGCTCCGCCGCGTCGAGCGCCGTCTGCAGGCTTTCCTTCACCCCTTCGAGCTCTCCCCCGAGCTCTTCGGCCAGGCGCGCGTATTCCTCGACGTCGGGACGCGCCTTCGCGATGACGTCTTGCGCCTCAGTGCGCTGACGCTCGACGTCCTCGAGCTCGCGGCGGATGGAGGCGAGCTTCTGCGTGGCGGCGTCGGCCTCGGCGCGTGCGGCGTCGACCTTGCCCTTCGCGGCGGCGAGCTCCTGGCTTTTCGCGAGGCTTTTCCCCTGGGCCTGCCGCAACGCCTCTTCTGCCTCGTCGGCCGCGGATGAGGCGCTTTGCGTCGCCGCCTTCGCCGATGCGAGCTTTACGCGCAGCTCCTCGAGCTCGCGGGCTCGGGAAAGCGCGCCCTGCCCCGCGTCGGCGGCACCCCGGCCGAAGGTGACCTTGCCCCCCGGCCACACGACGCTCCCGTCGCGTGCGACGAAGCGCAGCCCCAACGTGTCCGCCGCATGGGCTCGAAGCGCCTCGTCAAGCGTGTCGCAGACGACGACGTCGCCCAGAAGCGCGCGCACGGCGGATGCCGCGGCGGCGGGATACGTAAGCCTGTCGATGAGCGGCGTGCCCGGGGCGTCTTCGGGGCGGCCCTGGGCCTTCGGGGCGGCGGCGCGCGCGCCGTCCGCTCGCATGACGAGCGACACCTCGCCCGCGCGCGACGCCTCGACGAGCGAGGACACGATGCGGCGGACCGCGTCGTCGTCGGCCACGAGCAGCGCCGCGACGTCGCTTCCGAGCAAATGCTCGACGAGCGCCTCGTCGCCTTCGGGGGCGGACACCTCGTGCGCCAAGGGCGCCACGGCGGCATCGAAATCGTCCCCGTGGGCGGAAAGCCATGCGAGCGCAGGGCCCGACGCCTTAGCGCTCGCGCGCTCCACCTCTTCGAGCGCGTGGATCGACGCCGCCAACGCGCGCTCTGAGTCCTGCGCCTCGTCGCGCTCGGCGCGGGCCGCCTCCGCCCGGCGCGTGGCCTCGCCCACCCGCACGCGGGCCTTCTGCTCGGCGTCGGTGATCTGGGAAAGCTCCTCCTTCAAGCCGTTCGCGTGCGCGCATGCCGCATCGGCGACGTCCTTCGCTCGGTCGAACTGGGCAGTGAGTTCCTGGGTGTGGCCCTCGATGATCTTCATGTGGGCGAGCCCGTTGGAAAGCGCCTCTTTGAGCTCGGCGTGCTTCGCGCGCGCGGCGTTGATGCGCGATTCCAG
>CAKTSW010000081.1 GCA_934613165.1 uncultured Ellagibacter sp. | reverse complement strand
TTGGTCATGAGGGTGGGGGTCCACGCGCAGTTCCGCACGGTCGACAGCCCAGTGGGCTGTCGACAAACACTTTTCCCGCCCGAGCGGGCGCTCCTGCAAGCTTTCGTGCGAGTCAGGACTGTTTGAGCATGGGCCCCCATCCCCATGACCAACACCCGCAAGCGACCCTTCCCCGCCCCAGGTGGCGTCGAGCGCTTCCTGGAAGGGGATGTTGTTGTCGACGAGCGCAAGCTCGATGTCGTGGCGGGCGCGCGGGTCGCTCGCCGAGAGCGCGACGGTGTAGCCGCCCTCGGTCAGGCTGATAAGGCGCCCGAAAAGTTTGTCGGGATGCCCCGCCACGTCGACGCGCTTCACCGGCAGCTCGACGTCGATCGTGCCGCCGACGCGCATGATGGACACGTACGTCGCCCGCTGCCCCGCCCCGAAGCTCAGCTGCGCCGGCGCGGCGTAGAGGCCGTCGAGCGGGATCTTCGAGCCCTTCGCACGAGCCTCGATGCCCTCGAAGGCGTGCGTCGCGTCGTCGAAGAGCGACCGCGGCTCGACAAGACAGCTCAAAGCCCCCGTCCCCGCATAGGCGCCGAGCGTCACCGGGTTGTCGTAGAGGTAGGGCAAAAGCGCGTCGGCCCCGTCGAATCGCAGGCCCCCGTCGAGCTTCTCGAGCATGTCGCGCAGCACGGGGTTCGTCCGCGCAGGGGCGGTGATCTTCTTGCGGGCGCGCGCAAGCGCCTCGGAGGAACACGAGTACTCGCGCACGGGGAAGATCTCCACGCGGTCGAGGGGGGAAATCGTCTGCCCCGTCGAGGGGACGATGCGCCTGATCTCGTCCACCTCGTCGCCGAAGAAGTCGATGCGCACCGGGTAGGTGAGGTTGCCGGGGAACACATCGAGCGTGCCGCCGTGGACGCCGAAGGTGCCGGGGCCGTCGAGCTCGCCGGTGTTGACGTAGCCGCGGTCTTCCAGGGCGCGCGCCAAATCCTCGAAGGTCTCCGCGACGCAACGTGCGCGCAGCTTCTCCGGCAGCGCGCGGGCCCCCTCGCTCGCGGCATCGGCGAGCTCAAAGCCCGTCTCGATCACGAGCGGCGCCTCGACGTGGGCGGAAGCGGGCGGCAACGTGCGCACGAGCGCGCGGGCGCTCGCGACCACCATGCATGCGCGGCCGCTCGCGAGCGCCCATGCCGCCTCCATCCGGCGCGCGACTTTGCGGGCGTCGGGCGCCTTGGGGGAAAACGGCGCATCGGTGCGCTCGGGGAAGAGCAGCACGCAGTCCTCGCCCAGGTAGGCGGCGACGTTGCGGGCGAAGGAAATCGCGCCCTCCTCGCCCGCCACCACGGCGAGCGTGGGCTGAGGGCGGCGCGCGAACTGGGCGGCGGCAAGGAAGGGCCGAGCCGACGAGGCGACGCCGAGCGTGGCGTCTTCTCCGGCGTCGAGCTTGCTCCAGAAGTCGTCGAGCGCGCCGGATTTGGCCAGCACGAACGTAAGCGAATCGATGAGCATCTTTCCCTCTTCCCGACAAGCCGCCTTCGCATAGCACGCAAGCAGCACGAAAAGCCGCACCACCGCCCTTTAAGGGCAAGCGGTACGGCTCGAACAAACATCCTGCACCCTGCAGAAAGGGTGAAAGCACGCGCAAGTGTAACATAAGCGCGCAAACGCCATAGGAGCGCGTACCGCACGTTCCCCAAACCATCCGCGGGCGGCGCGGGTGCGGGGCGCCTGCCGCGACGCGTGCGAACAAGGCGCTATACTTGGGTGCGGAACAGACGAAAGGAGCACGGATGCCGAGGGAAACCATCGCAGCGAAGCGCGAGCGGGCGATCGAGGTCGCGCGCCGCATGAACGAGCACTACCCCGCCGCCGAATGCGCACTGCATTATTGGGGCGACCCGTTTCGCCTGACCATCGCCGTGCTTCTTTCCGCCCAGACCACCGACAAGGGCGTGAACAAGGTGACGCCGGCGCTCTGGGAGCGCTACCCCACCGCAGCCGATCTGGCCCAGGCGAACGTCGCCGACGTCGAAGAGATCATCCGCACGATCGGGTTTTTCCGCTCGAAAGCCGCGAACTGCGTGAAATGCGCGCAGATGGTGGTCGCCGACTACGGCGGGGAGATCCCGCGCGACTTGGACGAGCTCCAGAAACTTCCCGGCGTCGGGCGCAAAACCGCCAACGTCGTGCTCAACGAGGCGTTCGGCATCGTCGAGGGAATCGCGGTCGACACGCACGTCTTCCGCATCGCCCACAAGCTGAAGCTTGCAGGTCCCTCCGCCGACACCCCTGCGAAAACGGAGCAAGTGCTGCTGAAGCTCTACCCGCGCGAATACTGGGGGCCGATCAACCACCAGTGGGTGCTCTTCGGGCGCGAGACGTGCATCGCCCGACGCCCCAAATGCGGCGAGTGCTTCCTCGCCGACCTCTGCCCCAACCGGGGATAAGCGCGACCGTGCGCCGCGCGATGACGAACCGCCGGGCGACGCACGGTCGCACGGCCATGCCCCTATCGCACGTTGCCGTAAGCTCGGGATAGTTCTTCGGCCGGAACGCCGCGCAGGTACTTCGCCCGCAGCGATGCCATGGTAAGCCACGTGCGCACGCGGTTGAGCTCGCCTTCCGGGAACCTGCGGGCCGACGTGCGGATGCGGTGTTTCGCCATGCCCAGCCGCTCGCCGCGCGCTTTAAGGTTCCTCGCGAACTGGTAGTCTTCCATAAGCGGCACGTCGGGGAACATGCCCGCATCGAAGAACAGCTCGCGCTCGATGAACAGCCCTTGGTCGCCGTAAGACAAGCGGCGAAGCCGGATGCGCAGGTTCGACATCGCCTGGCACAGAAGGAGGACCGGGGTCACGCGATCGAAACGGATGCCGAAGCTTCCGACGCGGTGCGTCCGCAGAACGTCGCGCACCTCTCCCAAGGCGTTTTCGGGGAGCACGCTGTCGCAATGGAGGAAGAAGAGCACCTCGCCCGTCGCCTCCGCGGCGCCGGTGTTGAGGGCGCCCCCACGGCCCCGCCCCTTTTGCGCGATCACGCGATAGCGCGGGCGGACCCTCTCGCGCGTGCCATCGGTGCTGCCGCCGTCGACGAAAATCACCTCGCAGCGCTCGGCAGCAAGGTCGATGCGGTCGAGCTGGTCTTGCAGCGCGTCGATCGTGGAGGCTTCGTTGAGAACGGGAACGATAATCGAAATGCTGCGGACAGACTGCGCGGCGCGCTTCCGCGAAGAGCCGCCGCCTTCCCGACAGGCCCGCTTCATCGCCAGGCCTTTCTCGCGCGGTTGAAGACGCTCGCGGAAACGGAAGGGCGCTCGTCCACCCCGAGCAGCGCAGACAGCGCATGGATGACGCGGACGCGGCGGCTCGCTTCGTCCGCGCAGCCGCGACGGGCGCGCTCGAGCTTGCCGGCGCACGAGGCGCAGTACACGTAGGCAACGGGGTCCGCAATGCCGCGCTCGGCGCATTCGCGTGCGATGGCGGCGAGCACCCGCATCGCCGCGACGTCGGAGGCGGCGGGGTTTCCCAACTCGAACGCGGCACCGCAGCACATGCTGCACGACGAGGGGAAAACCCCAGGTCCGAGGAACGGCTTCAGGTCGGAAAGCCAGGATTGCGCCTCCCTGTCGGGGCACGGCACGAACACCGCGCCGGGAGGTTCGATCGCACGCACGCTCACAAGCCCCTCCCGGGCAAGCTCATGGAGCTTCGCGTAGATCGTGGACACGCCGCACGAAAGCGCCCCCTCGAAGGCGGCGGCGCAGTTCGGGCACAGCGCCACGACTTCGCGCGCGCCCGCATGTGAGAGCCGCGCATCCACGCGGACAAGCTCGCGCCGCGCGGCGTCTTCGCTTGCAAGCCCGGCAAGCGGCAGCCCGCAGCAATCGTAGGCGAACCCCACGCCGGGAACGCGGCTCAGCGCCGCCTCGAGCGCCCGCAGGGTTTTCGGGAAGAACGACATGAAGCCGCAGCCAGGGAAAACAACGGTGCCTGCAGCGGCATGACGCCAGTTCTTGAACAGGTAGTTCGTCTTCTCGAACACGGTGAGCCGTGCAGGCAGGCTCTTCGAAGCACTCGGCATCATCTCTCCTTTCCCGCGCTATCGCCCGCGTCCGCACCGTCAATGCGGTAGCGCCTCTTCAGCAGCATCGATGCCGCGCAGACGCACCCGGCCACGCCTGCGGCCAGGACAAAATAAGGAACGCCGCCTGCGCCTTCCGCAACCCCAGCACCCGCGAGCACATACATCGCCGTGCCGGGAATCATGAAGAGAAACGAGAACGCCGTGTAGGTCGAAAGCCTCATGTCGGTCACGCCGTACGCGAAATTCTGCAGGTTGTAAGGGAAAAGCGGGATAAGACGCGTCACCGCAAGGAGCGCGACGGCGTTGACGTCGGCGTCCTCGAAAAGCCATCTGCGCAGGTACGCGTTCTTCATGGCGCGCGGGCGGATCGCGTCGCGCAGGAAGAAGCGTCCCGCGAGGAAGGCGAGCACCGCACCCGCCGTCGCCGCGACAACGCACGCGACCGTCCCTAAAACGGGACCGAACAGCATGCCCGCGGCAAGGGCGAACACCACGCCGGGGAGCACGAAGACGGTGCAGCCAACGACCGTGCACGCAAGATAGACGGCAAGCGCGAGCGCGAGGTTTTCCTTGACGGTTGCCTCCAGCCGGGCCCAAAGCGGAAACGACGCGAACCCGTCGGCGCCGCCGATCGCGCAGCTCGCTACGACGACGGCAAGGGCCAAGCAGGCGAAGACCGCCGGCTTGGCCCATCCGCGTTTCGCGCTCGCCGCGTTTGCGGCGTTTCGATCGGATTTGCCGAGCTCATCGCCCATGCGCGCTATTCCTCAACGCCCGCGCCCGTAGAGGCGCCCGCCGAGCCTTCCGCGTCCTTGCGCGTTACGTGCTCGCGGTAGAGCTGGCGCGCAAGCACGACAAGCGCCGCCAGCGCGAACAGGACGAACAGCGCCGTGACGAACATCTTCGCGCCGCCCGTCAGCATGCCGCCGACGTAGGAGTAGACGATCGTCGCCGGCAGCTGCCCCAAGCCGGTCGCCACCATGAAACCGCGAAACGACATCGACGTGAGGCCCGCGAAGTAGCTCACGAAGTCGAACGACACGAACGGCAGAAGGCGCGCGATGAGGACGCTCTGATCGCCGTGGCGCTCGAAGAACCGCTCGATGGTCGCCAGCCCCCCGCGCGAGCAGAGCTTCTCGACGACCTCGCGGCCTAAGGCGCGCGCGATCCAGAAGCACACCGCGGCGCCCGCCATCGCGCTTGCCCATGAAAGGATCGCGCCTTGCCACCAGCCGAACAAGTTCGCATTCGCGAAGGTGAGGATGAACGCGGGCAAGGGCGCCGCAACCGACTGGAAAATCATGAGCAGAAACGACACCGCGGCCGCCCCAGCGCCGTAAGACGCCACGAAGTCGCGCATCTCGGTGAAATCGCCCGTCGAGAAGCGTCGGATAAGGTCGTTCACGAACGCGTTCACGCCCGGCACAAGCGCGTACGTCACCGCAGCCGCCGCAACGACGGCCGCGATGACGATGCGCTGGGCCCAAACCTTTTGCTTGGGTGACATCTCGTTTTCCCTTTATTCGGAGCCGAAGCTTTACGCCTCAGTCGCGCCCGTCCAGGCCTTCATGCCGCCTTCGAGCGTGAAGACGTTGTCCATGTTCGCGCCGATGGCGGAAAGGACGTTGGTGCCGGCCTGAGCGTAGGATTTGCCGGAGTAGCAGATGAGGACGAGCTTCTTGTCGGCGCCGGTTTCAGAACCGGTAGCTTCCTTAAGGGCAGCCTTCATAGTGTCGACGCCGTTCTGGAAGTCGCCGCCCTTGGCTGCGTCCATGTCGGCGGAGATGGCGCCCTTGATGTGGCCCGCCTTGTAGTCGTCGGCCTTGCGCAGGTCGACGAAGACGTAATCGGAGCTGTCAAGGTTCTTCTCGGCGTCGGCGGGCGTGATGTAGCTCATGGCGACATCGGATTCAGGTGCCTTGACCTCGGTGGTTTCCGCCTTCTGCTCGGTGGCGGTGTCGGATTTCGTCTCGGTCTTGGTGTCGGAGGACGTGCTGGAGCAACCAGCGAGGATGCCGCCCGCAAGGGCGAACGTGCAAACGACAGCGACGATCTTCTTCATCATAATGAAGCATCTCCTTTTGTATACGGTTGTACCAAACGATTTAGCTCGATATGACGACGCAGAATCTCGTCATCGCCCAAGCCCCCACCCCTTTTAACGGACGGTGCGCACAAGGCAGAAAGGCGCTGAATTGTCCGAAACGCCCGTTTGCAGAATGGGCGCGTGGCGGTTGAGCCGCGTGCATGCTAGCACGGGACGAAGCCCTAAAACAACAGGAAACGCACCGTCTGCGGGCAAACGGTGCGTTTCCTCGATAAAAGACACAAGAGGGGTATCAAACCCACTTGATAAGGGCGTAAACGATGCGCAGGTACCCTTAGACGGCACCAGCGCCCCGCTTCACCAGGGAAAACCCTCTTCTTGAAAGCTCGGCGACGACGGTTTCGACCAGAAGCGGCAGCGCCGCCTTCACACGCGGCGTCAAGTCGACCGTGTACTCCGACG
>CAKTSW010000080.1 GCA_934613165.1 uncultured Ellagibacter sp. | reverse complement strand
CGGGAGAGGCCGTCGTCTGGACGAAGGCCGACATGCCGACGCTGCGGGACATGATGCTGCGCGTGCGCGCGAGCTCCACGATGCCGATCTTCATGCCGCCCACCACCATCGACGGGCGCACTTTCATGGACGGCGGCATGGGCACAAGCTGGGGAATCTGCCTTGACGCCGCCCGCCGCGACGGCTTCTCGCGCTTCTTCATCGTGCGCACGCAGCCGAAGGGCTACCGCAAGCGCCCCATCGGCGCGGCTGCGTCCGCGGTGTTCCGCGCGGCGTTTCGCAAGCACCCGCTCGTGGCCGAGCGCACGATCGAACGCCCCGGCCCCTACAACGCACTCTGCGACGAGATCGAGCGCCTCGAGCGCACGGGCGAGGCGTACGCCTTCTACCCGCATGCCATGCCGGTCGACAACAAGGAAACGAACTGGGAAAAGCTCAACGCCTCCTACGAGATGGGCTACAGCCAGGCGCGCCGCGAGGTCGGCGCATGGGAGAAGTGGCTGAAAGGGTAGGGCTCTTCCTGCCCTTGGTGACAAGCCTCAATCGTTCCCTTTTGCCGCGCGCGAGTGGTTACCTTGGGCCTCTCATTTTCGGCGGCGGGCCGTTTGCGCGGCGCAAGGTCGTGGGAAATTCCGCTTGCCCGGCTCAGCCGCTTTCTCGCGATATAATCGACGGCGCGAGAAAACGTGCGATCGAAAGGGAGAAACGTGCCGATAATCCATCTTGACGAGGCGATGTGCGAGGACGGCGCGCTCGCAAGCGAGCTCGCGCTGTTCACGCGCACGGCCGATGCCGACCTGCGCGCTCTGAGGCTCTTCATCGCCGAATCGCTCAAGGTGATCGAGCGGGCGCAGGCGTCGGGTGCGCGCGTGTGCTCGATGCTTCTGCCCGAAAAGCTGCTTGACGCCACCATGCCCGCGATCGAGCGCGCGCTTGCCGCGTCGGTGGATGGCGCTGCTGCCGAGGCATCCGTCTACGTTGCGCCGAAAGCGCTTTTCAAGAAGATAACGGGCTACGAGGTGGTGCGAAGCGCGCTCGCCGTCTTCGAGCGCCCAGTCCTGCCGAGCGTGCCCGAGCTTCTGTCCGCGACGGGCGCCCGCCGCGTCGCGGTGCTTGAGGACATCGGCAACTCCACCAACATCGGCGCCATCTTCCGTTCGGCCGCGGCGCTTTCGATCGACGCGGTGCTCGTGACGCCCTCGTGCCACGACCCGCTGTTCCGTCGCGCCGCGCGCGTGTCGATGGGCACGGTGTTCCAGGTGCCCTGGACGCGCATCGGAAGCGTCCAGGCATGGGCCGCTGAAGGTGTGCCGCTTCTTCACGACCTGGGGTTCAAGGTCGCGGCCATGGCGCTTTCCGATGATTCGGTCCCTATCGACGATGCGGGGCTGCGCGCGTGCGAGAAGCTCGCCATCGTGCTTGGGACGGAAGGCGAGGGGCTTGCCGACGCCACTATCGACGCCGCCGACTACACGGTGAAGATCCCCATGGCACACAACGTCGATTCCCTGAACGTCGCCGCCGCGAGCGCCGTTGCCTTCTGGGAACTGCGCGCGAGGTAAGTGGGGCCGTCATGGGCGAGTGGAACGCCGATCTGTACGACAGCAAGCACGGCTTCGCCGCCGAATACGGGCGGGGGCTTCTGAGCTTCGTTCCCAAAGACAAGGGGCGGCGCATCCTGGACCTTGGTTGCGCGCGATCGCGCGCAACCAAGGCGAAATGAGGCTGTATGAGGTCAAGGAGCGCGACCCGCGCCTGATGGGCGAGCTTCTGGACGTGTGGGAGCGATCGGTCCGGGCGACGCATGCGTTCCTTTCCGACGCGGAGGTACGGCGCATCAAGGGGTATGTGCCGTCTGCGTTGGAGGGCGTGGAGCGCCTGATCGTTGTCGAGGCCGAGGGACCGGTCGCCTTTATGGGGATCGAGGGCGTGCGGTTGGAGATGCTCTTCGTCGTGCCGGAGGCGCGGGGGCGGGGCATAGGCGGGCGCCTGCTCCAGCTCGGCATCGACGAGTGCGGGGTACGCGAGACGACGGTCAACGAGCAGAGCCAGCAAGCCGTCGGGTTCTACGAGCACATGGGGTTCGAGGTCTACAAGCGAACCGACCGAGACGAGGAAGGCGGCCCGTATCCCCTTCTGTACATGAGGTTGCGGTGAGGGGAAGGGGCCTGCTCTTGTTCGCACGGCTCGATTTCTGCCAACTTTCGCGAATTTAGGGTAGGGAAAGGCATCCGGGCGATTCCTCTTGCGATGCTCGCTAGCGTTTTGCCTGGTCAGTGATAGGCAGTTGGCGACAATCGACCTTCCGCTTTCACGCTGCGGCCCTAAATTCGAAAAAGTTGGTAGAAACAAGGGTCTTGGGAGAATAATGCGTCACAACGAACGTCAGGGGCCGCGAAGTCGCGCGTGCCATGGCATCGCGCCCTTCTTGTTGACGTGCGAACGACGTGGCGTTGCGGGCGATGTGCGGCTGCGCTAAACGTGCGGATCGCGAAGGCCGCGTGGCTCTTCATGTCCAGACTACAGCTGTTTTTGCTGGTAGAGGCCGCGCTGTTCGAAGCCGAGGTGCTCGTAGTACTCGCGCGTCCCCACGGCGCTGATGACGTTGATGCGCGTATAGCCGGCATCCCGCGCGATGGCGCATGCCCGCGCGACGAGCTTGCGGCCGAGCCCCGCATGCTGCGCGCCGGTGCTCGCGTGATGAAGCGCCGCCACGGCCCCGTATACGTGCACTTCGCGGATCATGGCCTCGCCCGCGCGTAAGGGGAAGGCGAGAAGGCCGGTCTGCTTTGCTTGTTCGGCCGACCTGTCGCCGCGGCTCGTTGATGGGGAAGCGGGGTTGTCGGTGCATGCATGCGCCTTCGCATCGGCGATTTCGCCGCGGGCGACGCTGGAGCATGCGCTGCCGGCTCCGATTCGGCCGGCCGAGGTGCCCTCGCTTACGGCTTTCTCCCGATCTGCGGGCTCCCCAGCTTCGCTCTCCGCCTGAGCGCTCGCAATGGCCTCCGCCTTCGGCAACGACAGCCGCAAGAACCCGGCGATCTTCCCTTCGGGCGTCACCCATTCGAGGAAGCGCTCGCTCGACACGGTCGTTTCGTAAGGAACCTCTTTAATGGCGAGCTCACCCAAGTCGGCGCCGTGCGTGCCGATTTCCCGCGTCCTGATTTCGTCGATGGGCGCGCCCTCGTTCGCAAGCTCGGCGTCGACCATCTGGCGCAGGTTCACCTTCTTGTTGCCGGCCATGATGTCGTGCGACGAGATGTCGCGGATCATGCGCGACACGCGCACGTAGGGCGGCGTCGCCTTCATGTTCTCGGTCAGCACGTGCAGAAGCTCTTCCTCGGTGTAGGGACGCCAGCTGCCGTCGCGGAAATGCGCGACGAGGCCCGTGCCGGCCACGAGCGCGCACGGGTACATCTTCACCTCGTCGGGCAGAAAGCGCGCGTCGTGGGTGAGGGCGGCATAGCCCGCGACGTCGCTTTCCGGTGTGGCGCTAAGGAGGTTCGCCATGAAGTGCGCGTGGATCTTGAAGCCGAACAGGCGCGAAAGCTCGAAGGCGCGCCCGATGCGATCGATGGAGATATGGCGGTCGTTTTCCTCGAGAATGCGCTGGTCAAGGCTTTGAATACCGATTTGCACCTTCGTCGCCCCGAGGGCGCGCATCTCGATGAGCGCGGCGGGCGTGATGCAGTCGGGGCGCGTCTCGATGACGAGTCCGACCGAGCGCGCCGCCGCGTGCGCGTTGCGCTCGTGCTCGCGCGTAACCTCTTCGAGCGTCGCCGTCTGCTTTGCGGCGGCGCGCTGCCAGCCGGCGTCTTCGCCGTAAAGCGCGCGTACGGCCTGGTTGTAGGTCGCCTCTTTCCGCGTCACGCGTTCTTGCGCCGCGCGGGCGAAGGCGGCCACGTCGTCGCGCTCGCTTTTCAGCCCGCATTCTTCGTAGAAGGCGCGGCGTTGCGCGATGCTTTCGTCCTGCGCGCTTCGGCATGCGGCCTCGTTGAGCGCGCGGAACAGCTCGCGCATGAACCAGAAACGGTACGCGCGTGGGTAGTCGGTCCAGGTGCCGCCGAGCACGATGAGCTCGACCTTGTCGGTGGTGTGCCCCATGTCGGTTAGCGTGCGGAGGCGCAGCGCCACCTGCAAGTACGGGTCGAACCAGTTGCGCTCGGCGCGCTGGCAGGCGGGCTCGTCGGCGAGGTAGCTTTTCGGCATGCGCACGTCGTTCGGGCAGTACAAACATGCGCTCGAGCAGGGCCAGGGCTTCGTGAGCACGGTGACGGTCGCCACGCCCGACGCGGTGCGCATCGGCTTCATGCGCAGGGTGCGGACGAGCTTCTCCTCAAGCGCGCCGTCGATGTTCCAGCTGCGCCAGAGGGTGGGGTCGGCTTCCTTCACCTGCTGGTAGAACGGCAGAAGCTTCTTTTTCGCCACGGCGCGCACCGGCCCGCGCAGCTCGCGGTTCCGCGCGCGGATGATGCGGTCGAGCGCGTTCGCGTCAAGCGGCTCGCCGGTTTCCCGCAAAGCCGAAAGTATGTTCTCGAGGGTTTTCTGCATGGTGTCCTATTGTAGGGCATCGAGCCCCTGCTGTGCGTCTGCAGCCGGATGCGTGCCTGTAGCCGTGCGAGGCAAGGCGGGGCGCCTGGTGGCGTGACCGCGTCCCTTTTCTGGCAGCTTGCGACGCTTTTGCAAGCGCGAGCGCTTTTTTTGCGCTTGAAATGGCGGGCTGCGACGGGTTTGCAAAGTCGCATGCGTTTTTCGGGCTTCCGATGGCGGCCCATGCCGCTTTTGCAAGAAGTGCTGCGCGTCAACAAAGCCATTTTGGCGGGCAAGGACGGCTTTGCAACAGAGGAAAGGCTGATTGCATTTGCAAAAACGTCTCAAGCCGCCATTGAGGAGGCAGAAACGCAATCCCGTTTTACAAAGCCGTCCCTGCCCGCCATGGCAGAGGGCTGTATAGGCGTGGAGCCGCTCACTGCGGGTGGGGTCGGCTTCCTTCACCTGCTGGTAGAACGGCGGAAGCTTCTTCTTCGCCACGGCGCGCACCGGCCCGCACGCGGATGATGCGGTCGAACATGACGTGCCCACGTCGGGCCGAAGCATGATGCCTTCTTGTGCAAACAGCGCTCGTCGCCGTAGAGGGGAGGGGCGCCAGGGCCGGCGCTTCGGCCTGTTCGCTTATGCTCTTGCCGGCGTTCTCCGGCAGCGCTCTTGCGCTACAATGCTCGCGATGCCTATGAACACCGAAACAGCGCACGCGCTTTGCGACATAACCTCCGCGTTCTACCGCGACAACGCGGCTTCGTTCTCCTCGACGCGCCACGGCGCGTGGGCGGGATGGGAACGTGCGCTTGATCAGGCGGGATTCACGCCCGATATGCCGCCTTCCCGCGTGCTCGACGTCGCTTGCGGCAACATGCGATTCCTCGATTTCCTAGAGAAACGCTATCCGGGGATCCCCTTCGACTACCGTGCCGTGGACAACTGCCCCGCACTCGCGGAAGGCGGCGCGCCCGCAGATGCGCGCCTCGGATCTTCCCTTGCGTCGGCCTTGTTGCCAAGTAACGCGTCTGGCGAGTCCGCTTCTGCTACCGACGCGGGCGGGTGCGCGCCGCGTCGTGCCACGGGCGAGCCTGCATCGTCGTCGGCAACTCGGTCAACGCAAGGGTCGAAATGCGCGTCTCGCGCCGCAGACGAGCCCACATGTGCGGAGGGAGCCGAACGCGGGGAAGCGTTGTGCGTCGATAGCTCAACTGCTGCGCCGAAAAACGCATCGACCGTGCGCTTCACGGCGCTCGACATCGCGGGCGCGCTTTTTGGGGAAGATTCGCAGGCTGCTCTCGCCGCGGCGTTCCGAAACGGGTCCCTCGCCGACCTTGCCGTCTGCTTCGGGTTTTTCCACCACGTGCCGACGACGGCGGCTCGGGAAACCCTCTTGCGCGCGCTCGTCCGCGGCGTTCGCCCTGGCGGCGGCGTCGTCGTCTCGCTCTGGCAGTTCGCGAACAGTCCCGACCTGGTTCAACGGGCGCGAGAAACCGATGCCCGCGCTCGGGCAGAGCTCGGGCTTCCGCAGCTTGACGCGGGCGACTACCTGATCGGGTGGCAGAACAAGCCGGGGGCGTATCGGTACTGCCACAGCTTCACCGAGCAGGAAGCGGACGCTCTCGCGGCGAGCGTCGAGGGGGAAGCGGAGACGGTCGCGCGTTTCGAGGCGGACGGCCGCACGGGAAACCTGAACGCCTACCTGGTGCTTCGGCGTGTATCCCTGCCTGTGCGAAACGACCTGGAACCGACAGGGAAGGCCGCCCGTGTGCGATTGCATGCCTATAAGGGTTCCTGAGAATGCACCCGCGCGGCGGCGTGCGGGGCGGGCTGGCATGTTCGTGCCGAGGGGCGACTTCGGTGCGTACTCCGAAGCCGGTAATTTCAGCATGCCGGGGTGAGCCGCACGGGCGTGGGCTACGACTCGATCGATCTTGACGCCGCGACCGACCACAAGGTCGCTGTGTGCACGGCTCCCGGCTACGGCACCGAGGTGGTGAGCGACCACGCCATCGCGCTCGCGCTCTGCGTGCTGCGCCGCATCAACGA
>CAKTSW010000079.1 GCA_934613165.1 uncultured Ellagibacter sp. | reverse complement strand
CTTCGACGCTCTTTACAATACGCTCGTCATTGTCGGGCCTGAAGGTTTCGTGGGGAAATATCGGAAGGTTCATCAACCGTTGACCGAGCGCATCATGTTCTACTCGGGAACGGGAGACTATCCGGTATTCGATACCCGCTTCGGCAAGATTGGGCTCATGATCTGCTTCGACAAGGCCTATCCCGAGGTTTCCCGCACGCTTGCCCTTAAGGGTGCGCAAATCCTTCTTTGCCCTACCGCGTGGCCGGCGATGGAGCCTTCAGAAGAGGACAGCGATTTCCGTGCGGGCAATGTGTTCTCATTTGCCAGGGCTTTCGAAAACATGTGCTTCTTCGTGGACTCGTGCGTAAGCGGCGAATTCGAAATGGGCCACAGCCGCATTATCGGTCCGAACCCTATGCAAGTATGCGCGACCACGGGATTCGAGGAGGGCATGGCCATCGCCGACGTGGATATCGAAGGCGAGATCCTGAAGTCGCGTCTTTACGCGATGGCAGGTTCCGATCTTCTGAAAGATCGCAAGCCTGCAACGTATGGGGAGCTCGTGAAGCCAAACCGCTACAACCCGATATCGGGCGATATCGGCCAATTCGAAGAATAGCAATCTAATCGCACTCACCTAAGGAGAAATCATGACTTTCAAGGGTCCTGCCGGCTTCGGTCGCATCGTGAACTGCATCATGAATATCATCATGTGCGCTATCTTGAGCTTCTACGTTCTCTGGACGGTACAGCATGTTCCGGGCAACGAAGCGCTGCCCATTCTCACCCCGCTCGGTTTCTTCGTATCGCTTGTCGAAAGCTTCTGCGTCGGTATGTTCATTGGCGATTTCGTTCCCGCTCTCGCGTGGGGGAACAAGCTTGCCTCGGCGCTGCATATCAAGAACAAGGTCGGTGCCCATTTCGTAAGCGTCGCCGTCTTGGCCTTTGTGATGATCACGTCGATCAGTTTTATCTGCACCTGGCTTAACAACGTACAAACAGTCGGTATGGCTGGCACAATCGCTTCGTGGACCATGGTGTATCCCTTCCTCATCGTAAGCGGATACGTCGTCGAGCTCATAAGCCTTCCGCTTGCCATGAAGGCTGCCGCTGCTATCAGCGGATTCGACCCGAAGACGGCGTCTGCGCCCGAGAAGTAGCGCCGTCGCGCTAGGAAGAGCGGTTCGCTTCTCATTCGGTTTGGACAGGAAAATCGATATGCGCCTGCCTTTCGTTCGGCGGGCGCATTCTTATCAATGGAGTGAAAATGAAGAAAATCGACGGGGAAGTCGGGGCTCTTTCCCATTCAGGAAACTACCTGGTTTTCAGCATCCTGCTTCTCATCATGGGGACGGCGATCACCACGATTCAATACAAGGTTCCTAGCATTCTTGGGCCGATCATGTCCGGCTATGGGATGACCTCTTCTGCGGGGTCTCTTCTCATGTCTGTGTTCACGGCGGTCGGGATATTCCTTTCGATACCTGCAGGGTCCCTCGTGAAAAGAGTCGGACCGAAGGGTGTTTTGATGCTTGGTTGCGGAGTCGTCGTCCTCGGCAGCGTCATCGGCGCTCTGGCGGGCACGTCGCTCGTATTGATTGCGTCTCGTCTCGTCGAGGGAATCGCTTTCGTTCTCATCACCGTCGCGGCGCCGCTCTGCATCGAGAAATATGTCTCTTCAGGTAATCAAGGTACCGCGAACGGGATATGGGCGCTTTGGATCTGCTTTGGCTCGGTTATCGGATCGACGGCAACGCCAGTCGTGCTCGATGCGCTCGGCTTGACGGGAACGTGGTTGCTTTACGCGGCGTTCGCCGTTGCCTCTGCCGCCGTGCTTGCGCTGTATATGCGGAAGATGAAGCCCATCGGAGAGGGAGGAAAGGCGTCTTCAGGCGATGAGAAGGTTGGCCTTAAAGAGTACCTGTCCCTCCTGAAGATGCGCTCGCTGCTCTTTCTTTTCGCTTACCTCGTGTTCAATGTCGAGATCCTTGCCGTTCTTAGCTACACCCCGACCTTCTTACAGCAGATGGGGATGGGCGCATCGCTTTCGGGGTTCGCGAGCTCATTACCCGGTTTGCTCGCCATCGCTTCGTCGCCCTTGTTCGGCAGGCTTGCCGACAAGACGGGGAAGACGAAGCCGTTTTACCTGATCGCGCTCGCGATGTCGGTTCCGGCGACGTTCTTGATGATGACGCAGTCGGGGCCTCTTCTGTGGGTCGGCGCATTCCTTATGGGACTTGTCGGTTATGGCGTTCCCGTTTTATCTCTTACGGCATTGCCGCAGATTGCCGGGAGCAAAGCTCTGATGCCGGCGATGGTGGGGCTATTTATGTTGGTGCAGAGCCTAGGAGAGTTTCTCGGGTCGTTCCTTGTGCCGATGTTGCTTGGCCCGGCGATGACAGAGTGGGTGTTCTGCGCTGTCGTGATCTCGGTGATAAGCATGGTTGGCGTCATCGCGCTTGCGTTCTGCAAATTTGTTTGAAAAATGTGTTACCTGCGTCCGCAACTCTTTTTTGTTATGAGGAAACGGGATCGCCATATTCTCGCTGCATGGCGCTTCTCGTCACAATCCATTGCTTTCCGTATACGGTGGCGACGAGTCGAAGACTAAGGCGCATCTTGATGCGCCTACTGATGCCACCGTGCAATAGGTTTCCATCAAGCGGATTGCGGGACAAGGGAAGCCCGAAAGTTCTCATGAAGATGGAAACGGCATCATAATAGCCAAACACGAAAACAAAATCCCGCCAAACCCGAAAGTGAATTACCGCCAAACACGAAAACAAAATCCCGCCAAACCCGAAAATGATATGATTGGGCCATAGAAGAGCGAATGGAGAAGGCCCATGGAATACATGCCCAGAATCGTCGACGCACAGGTTGCCGACAAGCTTTCCCGTGCTGGTGCCGTACTCGTACGGGGCCCGAAGTGGTGCGGGAAGACCTCGACCTGCGAGCAGCACGCAGCGAGCGCGCTATTCATGCGCGACCCAGACGGATACGAATCGAACATGGAGGCGGCGGTCGTCAAACCGTCTTTGCTCCTCAGGGGCGCCAGGCCCCGCCTCGTCGACGAGTGGCAGGTCGCCCCGGCGCTTTGGGATGCGGTGGTGAGCGAGGTCGATAGGGTTGGCGGCGCACCTGGACAGTTCCTGCTCACCGGGTCCTCGACGCCCAAGGGCTTCGGCGCCGGCAAGGGGCCGGTGCACACGGGTACCGGCCGCATCGCCAGGGTCGACATGGACCCGATGACCCTCGAGGAGTCGGGCGAGTCCACGGCGGAGGTGAGCCTGTCGGGCCTGTTTGCGGGCGCATGCGACGTCGAGGGGGCGTCGCATGTGGGGATAGAGCGCTACGCTGAGCTCATTTGCGCCGGCGGCTGGCCTGCTCCCATCGCGCACGATGCCCTCGATTGCGGTGTGGCGATCGACTACGTCGATGCCTTGTGCGAGTCAGACGTCGGGGAGGCAGCGGGGGCGGCGGTCGACCCTGACAGGGTGCGTGCGCTGCTGCGATCGCTCGCGAGACGAACGGCGCAGGAAGCCTCCAATGCCGCCGTGCTCGCCGACGTCCGCGACGTCGGCGTCGGCATGAGCGAGCCAACGCTGCGGACGTACCTGAGCGCGCTTCGCCGCATGTTCGTGGTCGAGGAGTCCAGGGCATGGGCGCCGACCCTGAGGTCGAGGACCCCCCTGCGCTCGTCGCCGGTGTGGCATATGTGCGACCCCTCCATCGCTGCGGCGGCGATGGAGGCTGACGCGGACTGCCTGCTCGGCGACCTGCGCACCATGGGCTTCCTGTTCGAATCGCTCTGCGTGCGCGACCTGCGCGTCTACATGCGCGCCATGGGCGGCGGCGTCTACCACTACCGCGACAAGGGCGGTCTCGAGGCCGATGCCGTGCTCAGGCTGCCGAACGGCCGATGGGCGGCGGCCGAGGTGAAGCTTGGCGGCGACTCCCGCATTGACGAGGGCGCGCGGCATCTCCTTGTCCTCGCGGAGAAGGTCGACGCCAAGGCCACGGGCGAGCCCGCCTTCCTCATGGTCCTGACGGGGGGCCGCTATGCCTACACCAGGCCCGACGGGGTCCATGTCGTCCCTCTTGCCTGTTTGGGGAGGTGATTCGTCCGCCCGTCCGCTTCGAACCGACCCGCATAGAAACGCCGACGCCCTCGCATCGCTGTCCGATGGAGCGCTCTGTTTTGGTGAGGATCTTCGGAGTCGTTTTGTGCCGAGAGCTGAGAGCTTCTTAATGGACCCGATTGACGAAAACGAGAAACCGTCCGTTCGACGCATACACGGGCTGTACGCTTACCTCTGTTCCGGCAGCCCGCCCCTACTTCCTCCGCAGCCGATTGACGGGGTGGGTTTGCAGTCCGTAGGTCAATGCTTCGTAAGGCAGGTTCCAGAAAGGGTTGATCTTGTCGTCGAGAAGATCGTCTATCTCCTTCGGATGGGAAAGGACGTATTGAAGGATGTTCGCAAGGTGCTCCGTCAGCAGCATCGAGATGAAATCGAATGTTGCGTCGGGCAGATAGCGACCTCCTAGGATGAAGCGCACATCCGCCTTGACCGCAGGCCCGTACAACTCCACGAAGAGGGTGTTGAACTCAGGCTCGCTCACGGTGAAGACCTTGCGGTAAAACGCCTCGTCGCTTCGAACGCATGTGACGAGCGCCCGGTAGAATCCTGAAAAGTCGAGCGTATGGGCTCCGATCTCGACATGGACGTAGAAGGGAAGCCGTTCTGCCGACGGGTCGTGCGCTACGGGGGCGTAGAGCAATTCACCCTCGTCGAACCTTCGGGAAAGCTCTCTGGCCAGATCGGTGCGGAACTTGTAAAGCGCGACCTCGTATTTGTTCGCGAAGTGGTAGTAGAACGTATTGCGATTGATGCCGACCTCGTCGATGAGCACCGCGATGCGCACTTTTCGAAGCGAGCTCTTCTTCGCCATGTCCACGAATGCGGAGACGATTTCTTGCTTGGTGTTCTGAGCGGCCATTCAAGCTCCTTTCCCCTTTAGAAGAGTCTAGCAAGAAACTTGGGCATAAATCGCGAATGTCTGGATAGATTGATGGTCAGTTTCACGTTCTGACTGTTTTCAGCGATGGCGGGGAAATGAATAATCTGTGACGAAAAGGGGACAGTGCACGAATGCGAAAGGGGAAAGGAGGGATAGGGGCCGCGCTGGTTTCGCGCCGATCCATTAAGCGAGGCGTTGGGGATGCCTCGAAGGCGCAGACGGCATGCGGGCCTTCAATCGGGCACTACATGGAGATGCGGGCTGCGGAGGTCTCGGGCAAGGAGACCCGCATCCCGCGCAGCAATCAAATTCCCTGGCAGGACATCTGAAAACTCTCCATGCCCCATTTTTACTTTGCTTACTTGTAAAAAGAAGGGGTGATTCGATGAACGGTAAAGAGTTCACCGTTTCCGAGGTCATCGACTCGTTCGGTCTCAACGGACATACTTGGCGCATCTTCGTGCTCCTGGCATGTGCGATGATATTCGACGGCTATGATTTCATGATCGTTAATTCGACCAACACGTACTTGGCGGCGTCGTTCGGCGTGTCCGGCGCTGCAATGGGGTCCCTCACCACGTGGGGCCTGCTCGGCATGGTCATCGGCGGAGCCTGCGGCGGTATTCTGTCCGACAGGATCGGCCGTAAGAAGATGCTCACCATCGCCGTCATCTTCTACGGGCTGTTCACGCTGCCCCAGGCGTTCTCGATGAACGTCCCGTTCTTCGCGGTGTTCCGCCTCATCGCCGGCCTCGGCGTCGGCTCCTGCATTCCCATCGTCATCACGGTGTTTTCCGAGACGATGCCCTCGAGCCATCGCGGCGTGTTCGTGACGGCCGGCCAGGCGTTCATGGTCATGGGCTGGGTCGTCGCCGGCCTTGCGTCCAACGCCATCTGCGGCGTTGACCATGCGATCATCCCGGGCTTCACCGAGGAGATGACGCTGACCGATGCGGCAACCGGCGCGACCACCGTGGCGTATGCGAACTGGCGCTTGTGCTACATCATCGGCGCGATTCCCATGATTTACGGTATCATCCTGCATTTCGTCATGCACGAGACTCCTCATTGGTACGCGAACTGCGGCCGCAAGAAGGAAGCGGTCGAGGCTCTTGCGGGCATCGAGCAGCGCACTCTCGGCACGGTGACCGAGCGCGACCCGGAGTGCCTCATCATTCCCCCGCGCCCCGAGAAAACGTCGGTGAACGTGCTGTTTTCCAACAAGTTCATCGTCGCGACGTGCGCGGTGTGGGCGCTCCAGTTCGTCGGCCAGTTCTGCGTCTACGGCATGAACGCATGGATCCCGACCTGGTTCCAGGGCGTCGGCTACTCGAAGGCCGACTCGATCAACCTCCAGACGTGGAACAACTTCGCGGCGATCATCTCGAACATCACGGTCGGCTTCGTCGCCGACAAGGTCGGCCGCAAGAAGAACCTCCTCTTCGCGTGGATCTTCTGCATCGTCGCCATCCTCCTCTGCTCGTTCTTCGTCGCCCCGAACAACATCGTCCTGTGCACGGTGCTCATGCTGCTGTTCGGCTTCGCTCTGAACTACGCCATCACGGGCGTCCAGCCGCTCATGCCCGAGTCCTACCC
>CAKTSW010000078.1 GCA_934613165.1 uncultured Ellagibacter sp. | reverse complement strand
GGATGACGGCAACGTCGCGCAGAAGGTTCATACGGTCGAGCGCCTCGATGTAGATCTCCACCTTGTAGGAGGTGTTGGAAGGAGCCGTGTCTTCCCAGGCCACGTCGATGATGCGCTCGGGGTGCTTCATCAGCTCCTGGGCGTTGGGGCAGTCGGCCCGATGCACCGACACGCCGCGCCCGCGGGTCACGAAGCCTAGGATCTTGTCGCCCGGAACCGGGTTGCAACAGCGCGAAAGACGCACGAGCACGTCGTCGACGCCCTTCACCACGATGCCGTTCGAGCTGTGCGCCTCACGACGTTTCGGCGCGACCACACTCGTGATCATGGGAGGAAGCACGCCGGGAGAGGTTTCCGACTCACCAAGCGTCGGGGCGTTCGTCTGCTCATTGCCGTTGTCGACGAGCATCTTCAGCAGGCGGTTGCCCACGTGCTGCACGCTTTCCTTGCCCGTGCCGATGTTGACGAGCATGTCGTCGGGGCTGTTGTAACCCATGTGCTCGGAGATGGTCTTGATGGCGCGCATCGAGTTCGCGCTCGAGATGCCGATGCCGTGCTTCTTCATTTCGCGCGTCAGGCGGTCGCGGCCTTCCTGCAAATCGTCCGAGCGGCTGACCTTGCTGAAGTACGAACGGATCTTATTGCGCGCGCTCGGGGTCTTCACGATGTTGAGCCAGTCGCGCGACGGCGTGGCGCTCTTCTGGGTGAGGATCTCCACGCGGTCGCCGAGCTGCAGCTCATAGGTGAGCGGCACGATGGCGCCGTTCACCTTCGCGCCGACGCAGCGGTTGCCCACCTCGGTATGGATGGCGTATGCGAAATCGACCGGCGTCGAGCCGGCGCGCAGGCTCATGACCTCGCCCTTCGGCGTGAACACGAACACCTCGGTCGGCGCCAGGTCGACCTTCAGGTCCTTCAGGAACTCGCGGGAATCCTGCGTCTCGTCCTGCCAGTCGACCATCTGGCGCAGCCATGCGAGCTGCTGGTCGAGCGCAGCGTCGGCCTTGGCGCCCTTCTCCTTGTAGCGCCAGTGCGCAGCAACGCCGTATTCGCTTTGCCGGTGCATCTCCTCGGTGCGGATCTGCACTTCGAGCGGGCGACCCGCAGGGCCGATGACCGTGGTGTGCAGGCTTTGGTACATGTTGAACTTCGGCATGGCGATGTAGTCTTTGAACCGCCCCGGCATCGGGTGCCACAGCGTATGCACCGCGCCGAGCGCCGAGTAGCAGTCCTTCACCGTCTTCACGATGATGCGCACGGCGATGAGGTCGTAGATCTCGGAGAAGCCCTTGCCCTTGTTCACCATCTTCTGGTAGATGGACCACAGATGCTTCGGGCGACCCATGATCTGACAGACGATGTTGACCTTCTCCATCTCGTCGTGAAGGACGGAGATGACCTGGCCGAGATACGCCTCGCGCTCGGCGCGCGACTCGGTCACCATGCGGCTGACCTGCTTGTACTTGTTGGGCTCGAGGTAGTAGAACGACAAGTCCTCGAGTTCCCACTTCACGGAGTTGATGCCCAAACGGTGCGCGATGGGCGCGTAGATTTCCAGCGTTTCGCGCGCCTTGAAGATGCGGCGGTCTTCTTTAAGCGCCGCGAGCGTGCGCATGTTGTGCAGGCGGTCGGCGAGCTTGATGACGATAACGCGGATGTCCTTGCTCATGGCGACGAACATCTTGCGGATGGTCGCAGCCTGCTTGTCGGAAAGGCTTTCCACCTCGATGCGCGTGATCTTGGTCACGCCGTCGACGAGCGCCGCCACGTTGTCGTTGAATTCGCGGGCGATGTCGTCGTAGGTGACTTCGGTGTCCTCGATGGTGTCGTGGAGCAGCGCCGCGCAGAGCGTTTCGGCGTCCATGCGCAGATCGGCCAAGATGATGGCGACCTCGACCGGGTGGATGATGTACGGCTCGCCCGACTTGCGCGCCACTCCCTTGTGCGCCTTGTCGGCGAAGCGGAACGCGCGCTCGAGCATGTCCTTCTCGTCGGCGGTAAGGTATCCCGAAGACAGCCGCTCGAGCTCGGCGAAGCGCTCTTCGGGCGTTTCGGTGGTATGGAACTCGCCGACCTCGGTCGGGCGCGCCAGAACCGAGAAACTCTTCTCGGGGGTATGGGCACGGCCGAGCATGACCTCGTCCGTGCCTTGCTTGTCGGAAGACGACTTGAGCGGCTTTCCAAGCATGACCTCGTCTTCGTCATGACGATCGGTACTCACGTCGGCCCCCTTTCCTCATTGCTGCAACGCCAATCCCGGCGCAGCCGTTTACCATCGGATGATTCTATTCTACTTCAAGTGCTGCGGCTTCATCTGGGGCGTGATCGGGCCCGAAACGCGCTGCTCGAGGCGTTTGCGGTCGCAGTCGATCACCCATTCGTAGAACGCGCGGAAGATGTCGCGCTCGCCCAAGCCCTCGCGGTAGCGCACGCTATCGGTGAGCTCAACGCGCGCGGCGCCCTCCTTCACACGCACCATGCGCACGCCCTCGCCCGACGCGGAGGCGACGTGCGTCTCGATGAGCCCGAGCTCGCGGAAGACGGCGATGCCGCAGGCTGCCGAGCGCGGCGTGATCTCGCACCCGCTGTCGCACACGATGCGCGAAAGCTCGCCGTCGGCCATCTCGAAGAACTTGCCAGGCGTACGCCGTTGCACCGCGCGCAGGGTACGGTACACCTGGGCGAGCACATCGTGGTCGGGGGTCATCTCGTGGAGGATGCGCTCGTTGTGCTTCACGTCCGAGCGGCCGAACAGAAGGTGTATCGCCGCCGGCCTGCCGTCGCGGCCCGCGCGCCCGCTCATCTGGTTGAACTCGATTTCGTTGTAGGGCAGCTGGAACAGCACGACATTGCGGATATTGGGGATGTTCACGCCCTCCCCGAACGCGGAGGTGGCCACGAGCACCGACAGGGCGTCGGAGCGGAACAGATCTTCGACGCGCATGCGCTCGGCGCGCGAAAGGCCCGCGTTGTAGAAGCCGATGAGCGGCGCCATCTGCGGCACGCGTTTGCGCAGGTTGCGGGCGAGCGCCACGGACTGTTCGCGCGACGACACGTAGATGACGGTCTTTTCGCCCTGCGCCACGAGCGAGGCGAGGTAGTCGCCGCGGTTGCGCAGGTTGCGCTGGTCGACGACGGCCAGGTTGCCGCGCATCGTGTCGTCGACCACGTGCCCCTTCACGGGAAGCACGCGGTCGATGGCGTCGGTGATCGATTCGTCCGAAGTCGCGGTGAGCGCGAGCACGACCGGGTTGCCCAGCCGCGCGATGGCCTCGCCCAAACGGCCGTACGCGGGCCGGTGCCCCGCACAAGAAAGCCCGATGTGGTGCGCTTCGTCCACCACGACGAAGTCGATACGCCCCGACTGGGCGAACTCGTCGGCGTGGCAGTCGAGGAACTCCGGCGTGGTGAGCACGATGTCGACCGACCCGCCGGAAAGCCCCGCGAACACCTGGCGCCGCTCGTCGGGCGTGCTTTCGCCCGTGAGCGTGCAGGCGTTGATGCCGAAGGGCGAAAGCGCCTCGTTGATGTGGAACGCCTGGTCGGCGATGAGCGCGCGCAGCGGGTAGACGAACAGGCTCGCCTTGCCGTGGGCGAGCGCCTCGCATGCGGCATGCACCTGGAAGGTAAGCGACTTGCCGCGCCCCGTCGCCATGACGGCGAGCACGGAGTTGCGCGAACGCAGGCTGGAAAGCACGATGCGCTGCGACTTGTGGAGCTCCTTGTCGCCGATGATGGCGGCGACGACCGCGTCCTCGAGCGCATCGGGGTCGGCCTTCGCCTTCTTTTCCCAGCACGCGCGGTTCTTCTCGCGCTCGCATTCGTAGGCCTCGATGTCCTCGGGGCTCTCGCAGCAGTCCTCGCACAGCTCCGCGTCGCTCGTCGCGTACAGGTCGGCCGCGAACGACAGGTTGTCGGGCTCGAGGCACGCTTCGAGCCCCGGGCAGGTGCGTGCGGGCGCGATGGACTTCAGCATCGCCTTCACCGACTTACGCCCGCGCCACGTGTCGATTTCTACCTGGAAGGCGACGTTCACCACGCTGTCGGTCGCCATGAGCTTCTCGATGTCGGTGCAGTGGAACATGATGCCCGAGACGGACGACCGCCCGTTGGTGAGCGTGCACGAGAAATGGTTCTTCTCGGCGCCGACGGCACGGCAATGCGTGAGCAGCACGTCACGGGCGAGGAAGCACGGCACGGGATTTTCCTGACCGAACGGCGCCACCTGCTTAAGCGCGCCGACGGTGTCGAGCGTGAGCTCGTCAAGGCTTACGCACGAGTCGATCTCGATAAGGGGATGGAACGCGTCTTCGGGGAGTTTGTCCAGGTAGTCGCAGAGCGCGCGGGAAAACGCGGGGATGTCCTCCGTTTTCAGGGTGACGCCCACGGCGGCCTCGTGCCCGCCGAAGCGGATGAGCAGATCGCTCGCCGACTCGACGGCGGCGAACAGGTTCACGCGCCCCACGCTGCGCCCCGAGCCGCGCGCCTCGTCGCCGTCGATGGTGATGAGGATGCACGGCACGCCGTAGATGCCGACAAGACGGCTCGCCACGATCCCCTTCACGCCCTCGTGCCAGCCCTCGCCCGCGACGACGAGCGCGCGCTGGCCACGGTAGATTTCGGCGGCCTGCACCTTCGCGATTTCCGACAGCTCGGCCTCGATGGCGCGACGCTGGTCGTTTAAGCCCTCGAGTTCCACCGCAAGGCGGTGCGCCTCGTCGAAGTCGTCCGACATGAGCAGATCGAGCGCCAAGTCGGCGTTGCCCATGCGCCCCGCCGCGTTGAGTCGCGGGATAAGCGAGAAGCTCAGGTTGGTGCTGGTGAGCGGCTTGCCTTGAGCGCCCGAGGTTTCGAGCAGCGCCGCGATGCACGGGCGCGGCGCCTTATTCATCATCTTCAGGCCCTCGATGACGAGCGGGCGGTTCTCGCCGAGCATGGGCATGAGATCGGCCACCGTTCCCAAGGTGGCGAAGTCGATGTAGTCGCGCCAGAGGTAGGGCTTGCCGAAGCGCCCACCGAGCAGTTGCACGAGCTTGAGCGCCACGCCCGCGCCCGCAAGCACGCAGCTCGGACAGTCGGGGTCGATCTTCGGGTCGGCGACGGGCACGCCTTCGGGAACAAGGTCGGTCGGCTCGTGATGGTCGGTGATCGCGACGTCGATGCCGGCCTGTTGCACGAGCTTCGCCTCGACCTTGCAGGCGATTCCGCAGTCGACGGTGACGAGGAAGTCGGGGCGGTAGGTCTTCACGCGTTCAAGCGCGGCCGCCGTGATGCCGTAGCCCTCCTCGAAGCGCTTCGGGATGAACGGCACGGCGTCGGCCCCCATGTCGCGCAAGCCGCGCGTGAGCACCGTCGTGGCCGAGATGCCGTCGAGGTCGAAGTCGCCGAACACAAGGATGCGCTTGTCGGCGCGGATGGCCGCTTCGAGCGCGTCGGCCACCTCGGGAAGCCCCGGCAAGTCGTAGGGATTTTCCCAATCATGCTTGAACGACGGGTACAGAAACGCCCGCGCCTTCTTGGGGGAATCGATGCCGCGGCCAACCAGCGTCGTCGCGACGAAGCGCGGAAGGTCGAGTTCGTGCTGAAGAACCGAAACCTGGCGGCTTTGCGCGCGCCGGATGTTGAACTGAGCCGACATGGGAACTACCTCGAAACATGCATGATCTAATTTCTTCTTCTCGAGGGGTATTTTCCCACAACAAGGCCGCAGTGTCACCGACGCGGTGCGAGTTAAGACAGGAAGCTTCGCTTCTTTTAAGCCCCTGCCAGCAAGAGCGCCCTGTCCACGGCCTCCCGATAGAAGTCAGACTTCGACTCTCCTCGTCTTTTCGCAACAGCTTCAACCGCCGCTATGCGAGACTTAGGAAGCCTGAAGGAAACGGTCTCGAGGTCTTCATCGTAGAGCTTCGGCCTCCCCATGGTCACTTCGCCAATACCGGACCAAGTGCCGTTCTCGTATTCTTCAGCCATAGCGTCGAATTGGTCGTCCGTGATGATGTTGCCGTTTTTGTCCCTGAAATCCATTGCCATCATTCCTTGATTCCGAATTCCCTGAATGTCTTTTCGGACGGAGGAGTCGTCGCATGGAAAATAACCCAATCGCCACTAGCGCTCCTCGCCGCAACCATTTCAACAAGCCGGCCTTTACCGTCGAATCCAAGAGAGACGTACTCGTCAGGGTTCTTAAGGATTCGCGGAGCCGACATTATCGCACCTTCCCAAGCAGTCACAACGTCTTCATCATCGAGCTCCGGATGTCTCAGATGAACCCTTTTGTGGACGATCACTCTTCGCATAAAGACTCCTTTTGTATTGCATAATTGTATTGCAAAAGCAGGAAGGGAGTCAATGATACGAGTTATCTCGGATGTTAAGAACCCCCTGTTTCCACCTACTTCCTGCAGTTGATGGATACGGCCACTACACGACGCCTCCGATAGTGGGTGACGACGGATTTGAGGGAGGTTGAGAGAGGTTCACACGCCCGAAATGGCGGGATGCAACGGGCTTGCGCGTCGAAAGAGAGCGCATGCCAGAAAAGGCCCTTGGAATGGCAGCTTGCGACGGGTTTGCAAACCGGGCGACGAGCGTTTTCGGGGAATCCGCCCTCCCGTGGCGGCCTGCGGCGG
>CAKTSW010000077.1 GCA_934613165.1 uncultured Ellagibacter sp. | reverse complement strand
TCGCTTTCGGACTTGCCGGTGACGTCGGGCACGGCGACCTTCTCGCTGCCGAGGGAAAGCGCGTAGGTGATGACGGAGCCCTTGGCGGCCTTGTCGCCCGCCTTCAGATCCTGCGTCGAGATCTTGCCCTTTTCCACGTTGTCGTCGTAGACGGGTGTGCCGGCCTTGAGCGTAAGCCCTGCCTTATCGGCAAGCTGTTGCGCCTCATCAGGCGTTTTGTTCGTGATATCGGGAACGGTGACCTGCTCGGTCCCCTGGGAGATGTTCAGGTTGATCTTCGTGCCCGCGGGCTTCTTCGTTCCCGCGGTGGGATCTTGGCTCACGACGCTGCCGGCGGCGACGCTGTCGTCGTGCACCGAGTTCGTGGTGCCGACGGTGAAGCCCGCCTTCTCGATGATGCTCGTCGCCTCTTCGAGCGTCTTCCCCTTCACATCGGGCACGGGGTCTCCCGAGGCGAACGCGCCCGAGAACGCGAGTGCGGCGATGGCGATGACGGCGATGGCCGCGATGAGCCCCACGATGAGGCCGACCTTCTTCTTGCCTCCCTTTTCCTCGGGCATGGCGTCTGAGGAGCGGTACGCGGTCTGCCCGGAGTGGGAAACCGGCTTCACGGCGCCCTGCGGCATGACCATGGTGCTGTCGGCGGAAGCGGCGCGGCCGTCGATGGGCGACATGACGCGCGTCTGCTCGTTCGTGAAGCCGCCGATCATGGCGGCGGAGCCCACGTTGACGGGGCGGCCTGCAAGGAAGTCGTTCAGCGCGAGGCGCATGTCGTTCGCCGTGGCGAAGCGCTCCGCGGGGTTCTTCTGCATGGCCTTCACGATGATGCTCTCAAGGCCCGGGTCGATGTCGGGCTTGAAGTCGCTCGGCAGGGGGGCTTCCTCGTTCACCTGCTTCATCGCGACGCTGATCGCGTCGGGGCCGTCGAAGGGAAGCTTGCCCGTGGCGGCTTCGAACAGCACGACGCCGAGCGAGTAGATGTCGCTTGCGGCGGTGAGCTCTTTGCCCTGCGCCTGCTCGGGCGAGATGTAGTGGGCCGTTCCGAGCACGGTGGAGGTCTTGGAGTTGACCGAGTTCTTCGCACGCGCGATGCCGAAGTCCATCACCTTCACGTTGCCGTCGGGTTGGACCATGATGTTCTGCGGCTTGATGTCGCGGTGGATGATGTCCTGGTTGTGCGCGACCGAAAGGGCCTGGCACACCTGCGAGCCGATTTCGGCGACTTTGCGCTGGTTGAGCGCGCCGCGCTGCACGATGCCGGTTTTAAGGTCGGTGCCGCGGATGAACTCCATGACGATGTAGTAGGTGCCGTCGTCTTGGCCCCAGTCGTAGACGTTCACGATGTAGGGGCTCTGCAGGTTCGCGGCGGACGCGGCTTCCTGGCGGAAGCGCTGCGCGAACGCGGGGTCGGCCGCGTACTGGGGCAGCATCACCTTCACGGCGACGCGGCGACCGAGCACGTTGTCCTGCGCTTGGTACACCTCGGCCATGCCGCCGATGCCGATGCGCTCGGTGATCTGGTATCGGTTGTTGAAGACTCTGCCTATCATCGCTGCGCTAGACACTTACACTCGCTCCTTCGGTCCACCTGCTGTGCTGCGTTTGTATCCTGTTGTTTGCACGGTTCGCATCAGCATACCTTATTTATAAATCTCCTTGCACTTCCAGTGCGGTTTTAATCACATTTTGCGCGAGCCCCGCGGCGTATTCGCTCGACTCGCCCTTCTCGATCACGAGCGCGACGACGACGTCGCAGCTGTCCGACGGCGCCATGCCGACGAACCACACGTCGTTGTAGCCGTTGTGCTCGGCGGTGCCCGTCTTGCCGGCGACCGTCACGCCGTCGATCGCGGCGGCGGTGCCGGTTCCGCTCTTCACAACGCCCTCGAGGACGCTTCGCGTGCGTTTCGCCGTATCCGCGCTCACTGCCTGGGAAAGCTTCGTGGGGCTTGCGGTGTAGCTGCGCTGGCCGTCGGAATTGTAAATGCCGTCGACCAGGTAGGGCTGCATGATCGTGCCGTCGTTGGCGATGCCGCATCCGGCGAGCGCCATTTCGAGCACCGTCGCCTGCGGGCCCGCGGGGCTCGGGTGCGATTCGGTCTTGCCCTCGCCGACGGGCTCGCCCGCGGCCGCCCAGGCCGTTTCCCAGGTGGTCATGTCCTTCGCGTCGGGCATGACGGAGGTGGCGAGCGGCAAATCGAAGTCGATGTCCATGTTGAATCCGAACAGCTTCGCGTAGTTCACGAGGTTCTCGGCTCCCAGCTGCACGCCGAGCTGGCCGAACACGACGTTCGATGAAAGCTCGGTCGCGCGGGCGAGCGATATGGTGCCGTAGTTATGGTGCTCGAAGTTCGTGACCGCGGCGTTGCCGATGTCCATGGTCGCGGGCGATTCGTACATGCTCGTCTCGGTGGCGACGCCTTCCTGGAGCGAGGCCGCGAGCGAGATGATCTTGAACGTGGAGCCCGGGGCGTAGAGCGCCTGGGTCGCGCGGTTGTACAGCTCGCTCGAGCTCGACGGGTCGGCGATGACGTCGTCGACGTCGGCCGCGTCGTAGGTGGGCGAGCTCGCCATCGCGAGCACGGCGCCCGTCTTCGGGTCCATGACGACGCAGGCGCCCGTCTGCCCTTCGAGCGCGTCTTGCGCGGCTTGCTGGATCGTCGAGTTGATGGTGAGCGTGACGTCGTTGCCCGGCGTGTTCACGCCCGCGAGCGAATTGATGACGTCGCTTATCGAGGCGAAGTTCTTCTCGCCCTTGAGCGTGTCGTTGTAGCTTGCCTCGATGCCACTTGTCCCGTACTTCGAGGAGGTGTAGCCGACGACGTGGCTGGCCAAGTCTCCCGCCGGGTACACGCGCGTGTACGTGCCGTCGTCGTTTTTCACGCTTTGGGCGAGCACGGTGCCGTCGATGGTAGATATCGTGCCGCGCTCGGTCTTCGCCTCGCGCGCCAAGGTGTGGTTGTTGCCGGGCATGTTCTGGTAGTCGCTTGCCTGCACGACCATGATGAGCGTGAGGTTCGCCACGAGCGCCGCGAACATGAGGGAGAACACGATCATGGTGTGGGTGAGGCGCTTGCCGAGCGACACGCGCCCGAGCACGCTGTTCGCGTTGATGGCCGTGGTGGCGCTTGCGACCGCGGTGCCGGGCCCCGTTCCCTCGTCGCCGCAGCGCAGAAGGAAGCCCATGATGATGAACGCGGCCAGAAGCGACGAGCCGCCTTGGCTCACGAAGGGGAGCGTGATGCCCGTCAGCGGGATGAGCCGCGTGACGCCGCCCACGATGATGAACGCCTGGAGCACGATGATCGACGTCAGGCCGGCCGAGATGAGCGAGCTCACGTCGGATTTCGCGCGGGCCGCGGTGACGAAGCCGCGGATCGCGAAGCACAGGTACAAAAGCAGCAGGCCCGCCGCGCCCAAAAGCCCCGTCTCCTCGCCGATCGCGGCGAAGATGAAGTCGCTTTCCACGACGGGGATGCGGGTGATGCCGTTGCCGCCGCCTGCCATGCCGCGCCCGATGCCGGTGCCGAACAGGTCGCCGTCGGCAAGCGAGTAGATCGTCTGCACGAGCTGATAGCCGGTGTTCTGGGCGTCTGCGAACGGGTCGAGCCAGGTGGCGACGCGCGTCTGCACATGGTCGAAGGCGAAATATGCCCCAACGCCGCCGACGGCGACGAGAAGTAGGCCCGCGACCAGGTAGAACTTCTTGCCGGTCGCGACGTAGAGCATGGCCAGGAACACGAGGAAGAACACGAGTGCGCTGCCGAGGTCCTTCTCGAACACGACGATGAGCATGGCCATGCCCCACATGACCAAAAGGGGGATGAGCGTGCGGATGTCGGGCAGGTTGAAGGGGCCCACGCGCCAGGTGAACACCGAGAGCATCTCGCGGTTCTGCGCGAGGTAGCCGGCGAGGAACAGCACGATGATGATCTTCGCCAACTCGCCCGGCTGGAAGGAGAACCCGCCGATATGGAGCCAAATGCGGCTGCCGTAGATTTCCTGGCCGAGCCCCGGGATCATCGGGGAGAGGAGCAAAACGACGCCTGCGATGGCGAGGGTGTACTTGTAGTTGGCGAGCCTGTCGGGGTTTTTCAGGAAGGCCATGACCAAGATCATGAGCACGACGCCGACGAACAGCCATACCACCTGGTTGATGGCCATGTTGGGGCTGTCGGAAAAGGGCGCTATGCGCGTGATGAACGCGATGCCGATGCCCGACAGGGCGAACCCGATGGGAAGGATGGCCGGGTCGGCCTCGGGGGCGAGCTTGCGCGTGGCGATGTGCGAGACGACGAACGCCGCGAAAAGCCCGAGCGGCACGCCGAGCGTCTGCAAGTCGAGCGCCTGGCCTTCGTTCACGGCGAGCATCGCGAACATGAGGATGACGAGCGGGGCCGCGATGCAGAGGAGCACAAGCTCGATGTTGCGCCTCGTCATTCGGCGTCACCGCCCGAGGTCTTCGCGGCGCTCTCGTTCGAGCTCGAGCCTTCAGACAACGCGCTTCCGTTCGCGGATGCGGAGCCGGTGCTTCCCTTCGATGAGCTTGCGGAGGCGGCGTCCTGCTTTTCCTTGGCGGCTTCGGCCTTCTGGTCCTCGGCGGCCTTCTTGGTGGAAACCTCCTGCTCGTATTCGGCGACGAGGGATTTCGCCGCGTCGAGGTTGTCGGCGGTGATGCTACCGTCTCGCAGACGGTTGGCAAGCCCCGGTTGCAAATCGTCGAGGTCGATGTCGGTCGTTTCCTCGAGCGTCGAGAACGAGATGCCGAACAAATCCCCCGGCACGCCGCGGTAGATGGCGACCTTGCCGTCGTTCTCGCCCAAGAACGCCGCGGTCGACACCCAGTAGTTGAGCCCGTAGGCGGCGCCCGCGATGATGGCCGCCAGAAGGACGAGTACGATCGCGATGGTCGTTTTGGCCTTGCGGGCGATCTTCTTGCGGTGCTTCTCGGCGTATCCCGCGACATCGGCCACGATGACGGTGACGTTATCGTGGCCGCCTGCGGCGATCGCCTCGTTCACCAGCTGCGATGCACATCTCTGCGGGTCGCGCACACGGCTCATCGTCGCCTCGATGTCGGCGTCGAGGACCATGCCCGAAAGGCCGTCGGAGCATAAGAGCAAGCGATCGCCCGCCTCGACGTTGATCTCGTAGAGGTCGGCCACGGTGCGCGGGTCGCTTCCGAGCGCGCGCGTGATGACCGAGCGCTGCGGGTGGACGCGCGCCTCTTCGGCGGTGATCTGCCCCGCCTCGACCAGGTCGGCCACGAGGCTGTGGTCGCGGGTCAGCTGCTGCAGGTGCCCTCGATGGAGAAGGTAGGCGCGCGAGTCGCCAACCTGGGCGATGACGAGCCGTTCCCCTTCGAGCATGGCCGCGGTGCACGTGGTGCCCATGCCCTCGCGTCCGCGGCCTTCGTGGGCGGCCTTCAGGATGGCGTGGTTGGCGGCCTGCACGGCGCGCCCGAGCTCTTCGGAATCGGGGTGCTCGGGGGCGCGGTCGGAAAGGACGCGGACGGCGATTTCGGACGCGACCTCGCCTGCGGCGTGCCCGCCCATGCCGTCGGCCACGACGAACAGCGGCGGCGCGACGACGAGGCTGTCCTCGTTGTGGTCGCGCACGCACCCCACATCGGTGCGGCTTCCGAACGTCGCCGACGAGCGAACGCGGCCCGAACGGCTTCGCGTGCGCCCGCGCTCGGGGCGAGAGTATTCCTGCTGTGCTTTCTGACGAGGCATTATGCGAACCTTACCCGAATCGCGACGTCGCCGATCTGCACGACGTCCTTATTCTTCAAGGCGACGGGCCCGCTGATCGGCTTGCCGTTGACGGCGGTGCCGTTGGTGGACCCGAGGTCCTCGATGAAGAGATTCTGTCCCATGGGATTGAACATGGCGTGGCGCGCCGACACGTATCCGGCGCCGATGACGATGTCGGCGCCGGGGCTGCGCCCGACGACGATGGGGCCGCGCACGGCGATGGTGACGCCGCGCAGCTCCTTCGGCCCGCGCTCGACTGAGAGGTTCCAGGAGCGTTCCTTCTTGCGCTGGCCTCGCACCAGCCCCACGCCCGTCTTCATGATGGCGAACAGGAACAGGTAGAGCAGCGCCACGAACAGAAGGCGCGCGATGAGCAATACGACGTCGATCACGATGTGCCTTTCCCGCTTAACCGAGAACGAATTGGAGGCTCGTCATTCCCATGACGATTGTCTCGCCGCCTTGGAGCACCTGCGAGGTGATCTGGCGGCCGTTGACGACGGTGCCGTTGGTCGATCCGAGGTCGGTGAGGACCCACACGCCCGGCTGCTCGTAGCGCAGCTCGGCATGCGTGCGGCTGACGTTGATGTCGGGGACGACGATGTCGCAGGTCGATTCGCGGCCGATGAGCTGGCGCGCCGAGCCGAGCGGGTGGGTCTGCCCGTTCGTCACGTCGATGAGGCGCGCACGCGCAGGCGCGCTTGCGGCCCGCGGCTGGCTTGCCGCGGCCTCGGGGAACACCATGGTCTGGGGTGCCGCGTAGGCGGGGGCGCCCTGCATGGCGGCGTTCTGCGCTACGGCTGCCGCGGCCTGGGAAAACGTGTTCGCGCGCGGCTGGCGCTGCTGCTGGCTTTGCGCGGCGGGCGCGGCGTTGAAGGGCTGGTCGTCGTCGTAGCCCCCGAAGTCGTCGTAGCCGTAATCG
>CAKTSW010000076.1 GCA_934613165.1 uncultured Ellagibacter sp. | reverse complement strand
TCAGGCAGGTACAGCGCGCGGTCGGTGAACAGCATGCCCGACGAGTAGCCGCGGTTCTTCTGGTGGTAGGCGGGCTTGCAGCCGAGGAGCGCGGGGTAGAGGTTGCTTTCCGCGCAGAGAATCTGTTCGGGGCCGAAGCTTCCATCCTCGTATGCGCCGCCCGGGCGCGTGAACGAACACGGGTCGACGACGCAGACCTTGCCTTCGGCGGAAAACACCGCTTTCGGGGCGAAGTCGGTGGTCACCGAGGTCGTCGTCTCGCCTTCGCCCTCGGCGACGGGGAGTTCCCGTCCGTCGCCGTTCTCGTAGATCACGGCCGCTTCGACGGTCGATTTCGTCTCGCTTGCGAACGCCCCGCGCATCAGCGCGAGGTTCTTCGCGGCGGCGTCGCGCCGCTCGTCACGTGTGGGCATGCTGCATCCTTCCCTGGAAATAAGCGAACGGTGACTATGGTAGCAGCCCCAAGCGCCAAGAGGCGTGTCCGTTTCGTAACGAAGGAAGGGATGCGCTCCGTCTTATGCCGAATTTGACGCTAGCACCCTCTCTCGCTCCTCCGCGTCCTTTTCTCCTACTCCCATTCCTTCACGAACACGGCGAGGGCGGAGACTTCGTACCAGCTCGTCTTCGAGCCGCTGTCGCGCTGCGTCACCTCGCAGAAGAGGTTCTTGCTTGCGTTTCCCTTGCCGTTCGCACCGAAGACGCTGTACTTGTAGAACGTCGTCTTCGAATACGCGTCGGCGGCCACCTTCTTCACGACGTCGACCGGCTTCGACAGTGCGAACAGCTTTACGCCCTCGGTGCCCTCCGCGCGTGCGATATTGCCCTCGCTTTCGCTGAATAGCGCCTGTTCAAGTGTGGAAAAATCGCTGCCGAACGCCCGCTTCAGCTTGATGATCGCCTGCTCATCGATCGCCTTGTTCCCCGCCGAGTCCCGTAAAAACTGCGTTTGGGACTTCTTGCCCTCGGGGCACGTTTTCACAAGCGCCGCGCTCGCCAGGAAGGTGAGCTCGCACCCTTCTGTCTGCAGCCGCCGCTCGCTGTCGGGCCGGCGCACCACGGCGTGTTCCTCCAGGCATGCCGCAACGTCGCCGTTCATGCCCTCTGAATCCGGGTCGGCGTCGTCGATCTCGTCATCGTCGCCGTCCTTTTTCCCGTAGTAGAACGCGTCTTTGCCGAACATGCTCTTCAGGCCCCCGCGGGTCCGGCTATACGCGAGCGGGTCGGACAGCGTCTCGTAGTCGTCGGCGTGAACCTCCAAAAACGTGCGTGCAGCCACGAAATAGTACGTTGCGAGCTCGAGGAACTGCGACGCGATGCAATCGTGGAAATCCTCGCGCAGGTCGTAGGCTTGGTGCTCCCAGCGGTAGCGCAGGACGCACAGATCGTCGTAGGCTTCGACGAGCACCGTCGACGTCATGTTCCAAGGGTTGCAGATCTGGTCGCGCAGGCTGCTCAGGTACTGGTAGACCGGCATGCCTCCGACGAGGTAGTTCGCGTTCGTCGCGAGGATGATGCCGTCGGCGAACACCTCGCGCGCCTTCTTGCGCTTCGCCTCGTCGTCGGGGTAGGTGTCGTCTATGTCGTCGAGCGTGCTGCGGAACGACGCGATCGCGGCGTTGGCCTTGGAGCCCCATTCTGTCGTATAGGCATCTAACTGCTTCGAGTACTGCTCGTCCTTGAACATCTTGATGAGCTGGGTGAGCTTCTCGTTGACCTCGTCGACCTTGCCGTTGATTTCGTCGAGCTTGCGCGTGATGCCGTCTTTCTGTTCTCCCTCGCCGAACACGATGCTCATGAACGACTTCTTGCCGTAGTCCATCCCCTTGTCGAGCGCCGCCTTCCCAAGCTTTTTCAACCCGTCGAGGAGGATGTCCTCGATGATGACGTCGGAGCTGTCGTTTGCGGGAGGAAACGCCACCAGATCGGCGTCGCTTTCCTCGTCGGCGCCGTCGCTGGGGTCGATATCCGCATAGGGGGAGGAAGGCGGAAGCTCGATTTCGGGGTAGCCTTCGACGATGTCTTCGTCGCTTGAGTCCGCGTCGCCTTTCGCGTCTTCCTGTCCATCCGCCTCCGCCGCGTAGGCTTTTTTCGGTGCGAATGGATTCGCGCTTTCCGCAGCTCCTTCCGATGAGTCCGCCTCGTCGCGCGCACTGCCGAGGTAGTCGCGGTTCAGCTTGAGCGCCTCGTCCTCGGCGACTTCCTCGAAGCTGCCGGGGTCGAATCCCTCTCCTGCGTATTGCGCGATGAAGGGCGCTTGCATGCTTTTGACCTGCGCCCCCTTCTTGATCTCGGCGTCGGAAAGCGAGTCTCCGAGAACCAAGCGCTCGATCTTAGCGCTCGGCTCCACTTCGAGGTCGGCGCTCGTGGGGACGAGAACGGTGTCGACGGTGCCCTCGATCTTCGCCTTGCCGATCGCCCCAACACCGAGCACCGCAAGCGAGGACGAGGACGCGACGCGGACGACGGCGTCGCTTGCGGCGCTGTCGGTGGTGAGCATGCCGCAGGTGCCGTCCACGGTGACTTCCTCGTCCCAGTCGCATACGGGCTCGCAAGCGAAGCCGCCCTCGCTTGCGCGGTAGCCTACGCAGAGTTTTCCCGTTCCGGCGTCGGGGAAAAGGTGCAGCGCGTCGCCCGAATAGGCGATTCCCTCCTTTGCGCCGTTCACGTAGAACTTCCCGTCGTCGATTCGCACCGAGGGAGCGGCGTCTGCGGCACCGTCCGTCTTCGCCTGCCCCGGCTGACAGCCGGCAAGGCACGTCGAGACGCCTCCGAGGGCGACGGTTGCGGCGGCGATGGACCCTGCGCGCACGAAGTCGCGCCTTACGAAGTCGCGCCTTACGATGTTGCGGCTCATGGGAATCATCCTTTCGGTCGGAGATGGGAAGGGAAAAACTGCCGCGCGTTGCCCCGCGCGCGACGATCGGCGGAGTCGCAGTTGGCTGGCCGACCGGCGTGCGTGTCGCCGAGGCGACGCGAGCTGCGCCGCCCGCTACGGGTTCAATCCGAACTGCATAACATCGTCCCAATTTCGTCTCAGGCAGACGTCGGCGGTGAGGTCGGTGTTGTTGTAGACGATCGACCATTGGGTGTTGCTCGTCACGTCTTCAGGATTGGGGTCTTGCGCTGCGGCCTTCAGCGCCTCCCATGCAACGTCGCAGGTCATGGAACCGTTGTGCGCATCGAGCACGTCGGCGATGGCGAGCGTGCGCTCCTTTCCGTGCCCGAGGTCGCCGTTTTTCCGGTTGGGCGCCACCTTGTCGGCGTAGAGCGCATAGTAATTCGTGATTTCGCGGACGGGCGTGGCCACCATGCGGCGGTCATCGCTTTTCGGGTCCCATTCGATGATGCGGCTGTCGCCCTGCGCATCGCTCACGAAGAAGTGGTAATCGCGGCCCGCCATAGCATGCATGTCGTAGCGCTCAAGCAGGTCGACGGCCTGTTGCGTGGTCGCCGCGCGGTCGAGCACGAGGCGGACGGCGAGAGAGGTGTTGATCGCCTGCCTGCCCGTACGTTGGTCTGTGGCTTCGCTGTCGAGCGTGAGAACCGCGATCGACACGCCCTTTTCGTTCATACCGTCGAGCGCGGCGAAGGGCCCCAAGAGCGACGCGATGCGTCCCTTGACGCTGGAATCGGGGCGGTTCGCGCCCAGGTTGTTCAGCGCCGAGGAGCAGATCGACTCGTACCCGTCGTCGGGGTCGGTGTGCACGATCAGCGCCGAGGTGTCGTCCTTGAAGTCGTAGTTGCGTCCCATGAGAACGTCGCCGTCGGTCGTCCGCGCACAAAACGCGCTGCAGGCGAACTTCGGGGCCTTCACCTCGAGGGGCACGCCGGGAAGCACCTGCGCGAGCACGGCGTTGACATGGGCCTGGTCGTCGTGCACGTCGGCGTCGATGATGGCGTCGAGGTCGTAGCCGTAGGCGACGTCGACGCGGTACAGGTTGAAGCCGTCCTCATACGACGTGATGCGCTCGAGCGAGGACGCGGTGGCTATCTGCTTGCCGTACGCGACACCCAAGGAGACGGCCCCGATCGCGGCAACTGTGACGACCCCGCCGACGATGCATTTCGCTTTTCCCATAGTTCCCTCGCTTTCCTCGCGCGTTCCTGCTGGTATTTTCCCAAAGCGAGGGAGGCGGCGCGTCACCCGTTCCGGCGCGAAATCGGGTGACGGGAAGGGCTTTCGGGAGGCTTTGGCGCTAAGGCGTCCGCGGCCCTTCCGTGACGGAGCGTCAGCGTAGCATGAAGCGCGAAAGCTCGCGGCGGTTCTTTATCCCGAGCTTCGCGTAGACGTGTCGAGCGTGGGTCTTCACCGTGTTCTCGGACACGTTGAGAAACGATGCGATTTCCTTGATCGTCCACCCGCGGTTCAGAAGCATCGCGATCGAGAATTCGGTGGTGGTGAGGTTGTCGGCGACTTCCTCTTGCATACGGGGGTTGTGGATGCGCCGCCACCCGGCGGAAAAGCGGTAGGTGATGTCGATGATGCGGCGGTAGGCGTCGGGGTCGACGGGCTTCACGCAGGTTTCGATGAGCCCGCCCAAAAGCCCGTGGTGCTCGGCGATGCCCTGGATGAGCCCGTCGGGTTTCGCGAGGTCCCATGCGCGAATGAACAGGCTTTTCGCGTAATCGATTCGCTTCAGCGACATCGCGCTCATACACCCGACGAGGTGCAGGTACAGCGCCGGGATGGGGTAGAGCGCGCTCGCCATGGAAAGCGTTCCCTCGACGATGCCGAGCGATTGCCCGTAGTCGCCGCGCAGGTACGCCTGGTGGGCGCGCACGTTCGCCAGGAACATGCGCACGCCCTCGCTTAAGTCCCGCGGCGGCGCGAGGGGCGCAGAAGCGGTGCTTTCCCCCTCGTCGAGGTGCAGAAGCGAGAGCGCTGCGTCGCGGGTGAACAGCGCGACGGGAGCATCGGCTCCACGCGCGCTTGAGGCCTGGCGTTCCAGGATGGCGAGCGTCTCGCGCGCTTTCGCGATGCGGCCTAAAGGGAGGCAGGAGTAAGCCGAGATGAAGCATGCCGAGCTGCGGAGGCCCGCGTCCTTCGATTCGAGGTAGGGGCCTGAAAGCTCGAGCGCGTCTTCGGGGCGGCCCTGGAAGTAGGCGAGCTCGGCGAGCGCGATGGCGCGCGCGTCGGGGTCGGCGAACGACTCGGCGTGCTCGCGCGCCTGCCCGAGAGCGAAGCTGCTGCCGATAAGCGGCATGAGGATAGGCGGGCGCGCGCCGCCGCGTGCGGGTTCGGACATGGAGGCTCCTTTCGGCGTTGCGTCCATGATAGCCTTCCGGTGCGGGCCGCGAGCGAAGAATTCGGCTCATGCGATTTTAGAGAAGATCCGGCTTGGCATGACTGTCGAGCACTTCGATCCCCAGCTTTTCCGCGGTTTCGACCAGCTCTTTATTGCGGGCGTTGAGGGTGCCGAAGGCGGACGGGCACACGATGAGGCGGTTGCATTGGGAAAGGAGCGCCTTGGCCTTGCGAATCGCCGCGTCCCCAATCGGCTCGAACGCGCGCTCGACGACGACTTCTGCTGCCAGGTCGCGCGCGAGTTCGCAGTCGACGTCGCCCTCGTGGAGGACTCCCGCGTAGAACGCCTCGCCCTGCCGCACGAGCCGGCGAAACGTTGCCGCCCCCGTGCCGCCGCCAGCGATGACGAACGTGCGCGCCTCGCCGTGGGGACGCCCCACCTCAACGCTGCCGAAGCGTTCGTTGAACGCCCCGTGTTCGATCCCGTACAGCTCGCCGACGACCTCGCGGGTGAAGATGTCCTCCGGCACTCCTGCGCGGAAGACACGCCCGTCCTTCACGCAGATAACCTTGTCGGCGCTCTTCTGCGCAAGCTCCAGCTCGTGAATCGACATGATGACGGCGATACGCCTCGATTTCGCAAGGTGGCGAAGTATCCGCAGAAGGTCGATCTGGTAGCGGATGTCGAGGTACGACGTCGGCTCGTCGAGCACGAGCACGCGCGAATCCTGCGCGATGGCGCGCGCGAGCATGACGCGCTGACGCTGCCCGTCGCTTATGCACATGAAGTCGCGCTCGGCGAGGTCTTCCACGTGCGCCGTCCGCATGGCCTCGGCAACGCGCGCTTTGTCATCGGCCGTGAGCACTCCCATGCGCCCCGTGTAGGGATGGCGTCCCGCTTCGACGATGTCGCGGCAGGTGAGAAGCTCGGTTTGCGGTCGGCTCGTCAGCATGACGGCGAGGTTGCGCGCAAGCTCGGTCGCTTTCCATGCCGAGATTGCGCGGCCGTCGAGCTCGACTGCGCCCCCAAGGGGCGCCAGGTGCCGCGTGATCGTTTTGAGGATGGTCGACTTTCCCGACCCGTTCGGCCCGATGAGCGCGACGACGTCGCCCGCGCGCACCTCGAGGTTCACTCCCTCGACCACGAGCTTCTTATCGTATCCCGCCGACAGGTCGCGGATGCTGAAAAGGGGGATGTCGTCCTCGTGTTCCCGGGGCTGGGGGATGCATTCCATGCTCAAACAGTCCTGAGCTCGCGCGAAAGTGCCTAAGGGCACTTTCGGCTCGTGCGGAACTGCGCGTGGAACGCATCCCCCAGCCCCGGGAGCAGATGCTCCTTCTTGATTCAAGCCATCCGAATACTTGCCCGTCGCGCCGATCTTCATCTACTTCATCCGCTTCCGCAGCATGAGCGCGATGACCACCGGTGCGCCGAAGATGGCCGTGACCGCGCTGATGGAAAGCTCGACGGGGGAGAAGAGCGTGCGCGCGATGAGGTCGC
>CAKTSW010000075.1 GCA_934613165.1 uncultured Ellagibacter sp. | reverse complement strand
AGGTAATGCTGTGGCCGGTAAAGTGCAAGTTTCGTCGGTTGTTCCCGCTTCCTATGTTCCTCGAATCGTCGACGCTCAAATCGAGAAGTACCTCCAGTTGTTCGGCGCGGTTGAGATATCGGGAACGAAATGGTGCGGCAAGACGTGGTCGTCGCTTGCACATGCGGCTTCCGTCACGTACGTTGATCGAGGCGCGAACCTGCAAATATCTTCCGCCGATCCAACGTATCCCCTCGTGGGCGAGCGTCCCCATGTCATTGACGAGTGGCAGCGCGTGCCTACCATTTGGGATTCTGTTCGGCATGCGGTCGATGACTTATCCGGAGAAAAAGGGGCATGGATTCTAACCGGGTCATCGACTCCGAATAAGGATGAGATCGCTCATAGCGGCGCGGGCCGTATCGGCCGTATCCGTATGCACCCCATGACGCTTCAGGAATCGGGCGATTCAACGGGGAGGGCGAGCCTTTCCAAGCTTTTCGAGGGCGAATTCGAGCCTTCTCAATGCCCGAACGGCATCGAGGGTCTCGCTGAAATCGCGGTGAGGGGAGGGTGGCCCGAAGAAAGGCTTCACGATTCGACCGATGCGCAAATTGTGGTTCGAGAATATCTTGAATCGGTGTTCGAGCAAAGCGTTCCGCGGCTTGGGGGAGATGGTTCCCTGGCACGACGGCTTGCGTTTTCCCTTGCTCGCAACCTTGGCCAGTCTGCGAAAATCTCAACGTTTGCCCGCGACGTGTACGCAAGCGGCGCAGAGGATGCGCTTTCGGAAGCGGAGCGGAAAAGCTTAGCGAAGCATCTTGATATTTTGAATCGACTCTTCCTTGTGGATGAGGTTCCTGGCTGGGTTCCCGCGTCTCGGTCTCCCCAGCGAATGAGGGTGAAACCGAAGCGTTATTTTGCTGACCCCTCTATTGCAGCAGCTCTATTGGGCATGTCGCCGGCGGCTCTGCTTCAAGACTGGCAAACGTTCGGACTGGTGTTCGAGAATTTGGTAATGCGAGACCTCGACGTTTACGCCCGATCGCTTGATTATGCGGTTTCTAATCCGCTTCGTTACTATCACGACGATTCCGGGCTTGAGGTCGACGCGATTATCGAGCGTGCCGATGGCAGATGGGCGGCAATCGAGGTTAAAGTCGGGTTAGACAAGGTCGACGAAGCGGCGGCAAGTCTTCTCCGAGTGCAGAACAAAGTTTGCGCGAACGAAAAGGCGCAGGTGAAAAGGCCGTCGTTTCTCGCGGTAGTGACGGGAATGGGAGAGGCAGCCTATCGCCGCGCCGACGGTGTGTACGTTATTCCCGTTCGCGCATTGGGGGCTTAACGCGGTTTGCGGAGGTCCTTCGTCAAAACTTTTGTCGGTCTTGATCTTATTGCCGAAGAACGTCGGGGCGAATGGGATTTACGTTAAGTAAAGTGAGTCGAGAAGTGCTGGGGCGCGCGGGTTAAAAGACTGGCGAGGAATAAGAGATGCTATCCTGTTATGTATGTGGGAAGTCCTTTATGGATTTTGGTTATTGAATGGATTGAAAGGTATCGAACGGATGGTCGGAGGACGCGGCACGACAGCGATTTTAGCTAAGCGTATGACGGGGCTGTCTTGGCGAACCGTCATTTTCACCCTAGTTGTCGCGATGTGCCTTTCGGGCATTTCGGTGATGGCGGCGTCGATTTGCGAAGGGCAGGGTTGGTTTTCGTTCCCGCTTATCGAGTTCGTAGGGCGATTTCTTCTCGGCGTGATTTTGTACGGGGCTATTCTTCTCGGTTTGTTGTTTTTCGTGGATCGATTCGGCAATCGAGGGTGCGATATCTCCCGAAAGTCTTTGTTTTGGAAAATATGCGTACCGGAATGGCGTGCGAAGTGCATCTGCATGTCTGCTGCCGTTATGCTGGTTGCGTGGACCCCATGGCTGCTTGCTTTCTATCCCGCATCTATGAATTGGGATACGTATTATCAGATGGCGATGTTTTCAGGGGAGACCCCCGTCTGGGTTATCCCGTATGCGCCTACTGGAAGCGTCGTTGACCATGCGTTTTCCGATCACCATCCATTTTTCGATACGTTGATATATGGGGCGTTCGCTCAATTTGGCCGAACCATAACGGGCAGCTGGAATTTGGGCGTTTTTTTGTTCGTTCTTATCCAATCAGTGGGCATGGCAATTTCGTTTGCCGCGTCGGTTTCTTTTTTTGCAAAGAAGGGTTGCCCAAAAGCGCTTCTTGCTGGCGTGTATATCTTTTTCGCAGTGGTTCCTTTTATTCCTGCATACGCAGGAACGATGGTGAAAGACACTCTATTTTCTTGGCTGTACGTGCCCTATTTTCTTCTTGTCTTTGAAATAGGTTGTACTCGTGGAAAGGCGGTTACTGACAAGAGGATAGCGCTGTCGTTCGTTGTTTTAGGGTTGCTTTTGTGCCTTACGAAGAAGACGGGGCCCTATATCGTTATTCCGACGGCTGTTATTTTGCTGCTGATATATAAAAAGGGCATCGCTTGCTTTGTTTCCCAGATAGGGCTCTCGGCGCTGCTGATGTGGTTTGTCCTGCCCCAGCTTGTTTTCCCCGCATTCGATGTTGTTCCCGGTGGCAAGCAGGAAGCTTATGCGGTGCTTTTTCAACAGACCGCTCGATGCGCAGTAGACTATCCTGATGATATTACTCAAGAGGAAAAAGAGGCGATTGATGCCGTGATTGGCTACGATGACCTTGCCGAACGTTATACCTACGACAATGCGGATTCGGTGAAATTCTGGTATCGCTATGATACGGTGACAGATGAAGAAATGAAGAGGTATCTAAAGGTTTGGTTTGAACAAGGACTTCGTCATCCGGATTCGTATTTCGAATCGTGGCTTGCGGCCACAAGCCGCTACTTTGCCGAAACCGGAACAATCGGCCTTCTTGAAAACACTTCCGATATTGACCATGACGGCTCGAGTCTGCTGTCGCGACCTGAAGTGTTCAAGCCGCTAAGGCAAGCTCTTTTGGACATATACCATGCAATGCAAAGTACTCCTCTTTTGAGCGTTTTCCTCGCGGTGTCTTTGTATGCATTCGTGATCCCCGTGGGCGTTTTGTATGTGATGATTTGCCGACGCAGGGACTTGCTCCCTTTGTTTGTTCCTGTTGCTCTATGCATGGCGAGTTGCGCCATCACGCCGTGCTTCGATACCCGATACGCCTTGCCTCTCATCTATACGGCGCCGCTTCTTATTTGCGCGATTACGACAAATATTTCCGTGCCAAGAGCGCATTGCTCGGTTTCTGGGAAAGATTTGAAAAGCCGCGAAGTGAGATCCCATTCCCTTATCGGGTAATTTGCCTTGAAAGGAAACGGTCCCATTGAATTCCCCCTCTCAGATGACACCTTCGGTTTCGACCATCATCCCCGTCTGCAATTGCGCTCCTTATCTTCGCCAATGCCTCGACAGCGTCGTTGCCCAGACGGAAAGCTCGTGGGAAATCATCGCCGTCGATGATGGCTCAACCGATGATTCGGTTGCCATCCTCCGCGAATACGAGAAAAAGCTTGGCGGCAAGATGCGCGTTGTCGAGCAGGAAAACGCCGGGCCCGCGCGTGCCCGCAATCGCGCAATCGACATGGCGGCAGGCGATTACCTCGCATTCCTCGACGCCGATGACTTCCTCGACCCCCGATGCTTTGAGCTCGCGCTCGACCAAGCGAAACGCTACGATGCGCAAATCGTTGTTTGGGACATCTGGTTCTTCAACGACAGGCATCATCGTGCTCAGCATCCGCCTCTGGGGATTCTCCATTTCGCGCCGTTCGATGCCGGTGGCTTACCGTTTTCGTGGCGCACATGCCCCGATGAGTTCCTGTTGAGTTTCCAAACATGGCCTTGGAACAAACTCTATCTTGCTTCGTACGTTCGCGAAGGCGGCTATCGTTTTCAGGAAAACGTGATGCGTTCGGAGGACATCGGCTTCGTGTACCCTGCGCTTGTCGGCGCCGATCGCATTGCGACGGTGGGGGAGCGGCTTATCAGCTATCGTGTTATGCGCGCGGATTCCGCGATGGCGACAAAGGACAAGCATCTTTTCGATTTCGCCGTGGCGATTGCCTCGTTCCTCGGTTATCTGAAGGAAGCCGGCTGCTATGAAGAGCTTGAGCGCAGTTATGTGACCTGGGCGATGTCGAGCGTTCTCTACAATCTGCACACGCTCTCCTCTTTCGAGGCTTTTTTGGAGGTGTACGACTATCTCGGCAAGCAAGGGTTCTGCGATTTGGGGTTGCTCGATTGCCCCAAGGAGGCGTTTCTCGACCCGGCTTTCTACGATAGGATGCGGGAGATAAGCGGGCGAGATGCGGCGCGCTATCTTTTCGACCGCGCTCACTCTCTCGATTTCGCGCGGGAGGATGCTCTGGCGATGCTCGATTTCACAAGCGTCGACAGAGACGCGTCGAGAAGCGCCGAGAAATCGGCGCGCGCCCAGCTTGCCGAGACCGCGCAGGCGCTCGACGAGACAACGCGGGCACTCGACGAGATGGCGAATGCGGCGGAACAACGTGTCGGTTCGGCCATCTGCCGCATTCCGCGCGCGATTCAACGTAGGTTGCTTGCGGCCAGGAAGGCCGGGGAGTAGTCTCGTGTGCTTCTTCCGAAACGAGGCGACTGGCTTTTCCGATACAGTATCATGGATGGAAACGTCGCACATGCAGCGGCGGTGGGAACGGTCGAACGGCAAAGGTGCGAAATGAGCAATCCAAAGGTTTCTATCATCGTCCCCGTCTACAACGTCGAGCGCTATCTGGCGCAATGCCTTGAAAGCCTTGCGGAGCAGACGCTTTCGGACATAGAGATTCTCTGCCTCGACGACGGCTCGAAGGACGCTTCCCCGCGCATGCTCGACGAGTTCGCTGAAAAGGATTCCCGCTTCCGCGTTTACCATCGCGAGAATTCCGGCGTCGCCAATACGCGCAACGTCGGGATCGGTCTGGCGCGAGGAGATTACATCCTGTTCGTCGACTCGGACGACTACATCGCGAAGCGAACGTGCGAGGTGCTCGTTGCCACCGCCGACCGGGAAAGCGCCGACATAGTGGTTTTCGGAGGAAAGACGTTTCCTGCGCTTCCCTGGGCGGACGACTCGTTCGCATGGCGCGACAAGGTGTATCATTCCGGCGTCGATGCGCTGCTTTACGAACGCGGAAGCATTCCGCTTATGTGCAACAAGATGTACCGCGCCGATTTCCTGAGAAGCAACGACCTGCATCTCAGCCGCGACTTGACGCTCGGGGAAGACCATGCCTTTCAGTTCATCACGTTCCCATTGGCCAAGACGGTGGCGTTCACCAAAGAAATGCTCTATTTCTACCGGGTTCGTCGCGACTCGGCCGTCGGGGCGACGCGCGACGATGGGGCTCGGCAGCTCTTTCTCCATTTCGATGTGGTGAAGTACGCGCTCGGCGTATGGAAGGAACGCGGTACCCTGCTCGAATTCACGCGCGAGGGAATAGCCTGGGCGGTTTCGTTCCTCTGCAATTCGGCGAGAAGCGCCTATTATGCCGATCGGGTTCGGTTCGTTCAGCTTTTCGCGCCGTTTCTGAAGGAGATCCTCGATGGGCGCGATCCGTTCGAACTTGGCCTTAATCCCGATGTGGAGGGCGGCTTGCGCTACCTTCTGTCTCCCCAGGTCGATGAAGAGTCGCCGGCGGTGAGCATCTTCGTGAAGTGCGCTGACGAGTCCGACGATGCCAAGGAAGCGCTCGACTCGCTCGAGTTTCAAGACGAGCAGTCGTTCGAGATTCTCTTCTTCGCGCCCGCTGACGAAAAGAGCCGTTACGCGCAGTCGATCAACGACTTCATCGCGCACGACAACCGCGCGCGGATTATCTCGGCATGCAGTCCGGCTGAAGCGCTTTCCGAGGCGCGAGGCGCCTACGTGATGCGCACCTATGCGAATATCGCGTGCGACCCGCAGATGCTTTCGCAGCTGCTCCAACTTGCGGGTGAGCGCGAGGGCCGCACCGTTCTTGGCGAACGCGAGCCCTACGATGTCGCGGTCTTCGCCGATTCGGCGGGGATGCTCGGCGTGCGCGATTTGTTCGATTTCTACGAGCCGAGCACGGTCGACCCCGTTGTGCCCGAGGGGGCGCATCCTGCGGCCGATTTCGGCGCGAATCTCCTGTCGTTTTCAAGTATCGCGACCGCCAACAAGATGTTCAAAAGGGAATACCTCGTCGAATGTGCGCGTGAATCCGGGTGCTCGACATGGCTTGGGCTCGAGTGCGTCGCGCTATCTCGAGCTGAGAAAATCGTTCCGACGAAACGCCCCCTCGCCACGCTTCGCTGCTTGCCGTTTTCGGGACGGGGGATGATGGAAGCGAAGGGAATGCTCGATGACGCGTTCTCGGGATTCGAAGAGGCGAGGAGCCTTTTCTCCCAAGATGACGTCGCGCTTCGGGGGCTCGACGCTGCGGCGGCGCGCCATCTTCTGCTGATGGCCGATCTTATCCGCAATCCCATTGCGCGTCGGTACTGCATCGACGATGCGCGGGAGCGGGGTCGCGACGCAATCGAGCGGGCGCTCGCGAGCGACCAGCTTACGGACGGCGAACGCGAAGCGTGCGAGTCGCTCATCGGCGATTCTTACGACGGGTATACTGGGCAGAGGGATTCTGCCGTCCTTAATGACGTCATCATGAAGAACGAGTCGAATCTGCTTGCAGTGGGCGGCCAAGCCGAGCATATCGCTCAGCTCGATTCCGATATCGAGGAGTTCTACCACTCGATCAGCTATCGG
>CAKTSW010000074.1 GCA_934613165.1 uncultured Ellagibacter sp. | reverse complement strand
ACCATAAGCGCCGCCGACGTCTTCACGAGGCTTCGCGTGGTAAGGGCCACAACGCCCGCCAAGAGGAAGTTCCACGGGACGATGCGGTCGGCCAAACGCTCGCGCTTGGTCTGCGCCGTGGACTTGAGACTTTCCGACATCTCCACAAGCGACACGATGGAGCGCAGCTTCGTCTCGCCCGAAGCGGCGCGGACGCGGACGAAGATCTCGCCCTCTTCCACGGCGGTGCCGGCAAACACGTCGTCGCCGACCGTGCGCTCGACGGCCAAGGGCTCGCCGGTGAGCGTGGACTGGTTCACCATGGCCACGCCGCGCTCCACCGTGCCGTCCACGCACACGGACATGCCGGTGCGGAACACCACGAGGTCGCCCGACTTGAGGTCGGCAACGGGCGTGGCGACCTCTTCGTCCCCTTCGACGAGCTGCGCGCTTTCGGGCGCGCCGAGCAGCGAGTAGATGAGCTGGTTCTCGGAGCGTGCGCGCGTGTAGTCCTCGAGCGTTTCGCCCAAATCGAGCAGGAACATCGTGGAGCCGGCCGTCGAGAAGTCGCCCTTGACGAACGAGATGCCGATCGCCGCAGCGTCGAGCACGGGCACGTCGAGTCTGCCTGCCAGCAACGACTTCACCGCCGCTGCGAAGAACGTGCGGTAATGCCAGATCGTGAACGCCGTGCGGAGCGGCGCGGGAAGGAACCACCGGCGCGCGTAATGCGAGCCGACGAGCCAGGCGATGTCCATGAGCAGCGAATGCGTGCGGACCGAAAGGGCCGCCGGGCACGATTTGCGCGCACGCTCGATCGCGTCGGCGTCCACCGCGGCAAGCGCCTCGAGCACGCCCGCGCGCCCCTTTTCCCCGCCGTGGTACCTCACCGCGAGCGAGCCGATCTTCGGGTAGACCTTCGCCTCGTCGACGAAGGAGCAGCCCTGGACGACCGACTCGAGCGCATCGACGTCGCTTTCGGGCACGTGCCCGTAAAGCTTCACGCGCACGCGCCCGGGGATTTCATGTTCAAGCGTGAATTTCATGGGGCTACTTCGCCGCTTCTGCGGTTTCCGCCTCCGCCTTCTCGTTCTGGGAGAGGTTGATGTAGTTTGCCTCGGCCATGATGTCGTCGACCTGGGCCTTCGCCTGCTCGACGATGTTCTGATAGCCCTGCTTCACCTGCAGGCCCTTGGCAACGCCCTGAACGTAGCACTTCTTGGCGGTCTTGGAGGTGAGGGCCTTGATGCCGAGCGTGCCAGCGAGGAAGCCGGAGCCGACGAGCAGCGCGTTGAACGTTTTCTTTTCCATGGTGAGCATCCTTTCGTGAGGTGGCTAACCGGCAAGTTCGCTTTCGCATCGCCGGCTTTTGACTGGCGTTAGCGTACTGCAAATAGTGCGTAAAAGCGAGAGACGGGATTCGTAAATTCAAAAAGTGTTCACCCGTAAGAACGAGTGAACTGTGCATGGTTGTTCATATGAGCGAATCGATGCAAGTTTAATGCGGTGAGCTGGAGTTTTATCAGACAAACTTTTCTAAGCGTCCGTTTTAGCGCAAAGGGAGCGAACCAATATGAAAGACCCGAAAACGACTCAGGAACGCGAGGTTCAAAAAGGGTTAGAGCATCTCTTCGCATAAATCGATCAGTTCTTGGCGGCTGTGAACGCCGCATTTCGCGTAGATGCGGCGAATATGGGTGTCGATCGTGCTCTTGGAGACGCAGAGCTCGGAGGCGATGCGCTCGGCCGTGCGGCCCTTGAGCGCAAGCGGCAGCACCTCGGTTTCACGGGGGGAAAGCGAAGCGCGCGCGGCAAGGGTGCGGCAAATGTCCTCGAAACGATCGGCCTTCGTGGCCGCGACGGTGAGCGCGCTGAAATCCTGTTCGGTGAAAAGGAAGAGGTACGACACAAGCGCGCCGAGCCCTGCGAGCGCGACCATGAGGTTGGCCGACTCGCCGTTCACGCACGCGATGTCGATCGCGTTGGCAAGGACGATGCCCGAAAACTCGCCCGCGAAGAGCGCCGCGTAGCCGCGGGAGAAGATGCGCGCGGCGTCGATCTGATCGAGCCTCGTCATCACGAGGAACAGCGCGCCGAGCACCACCATCACCGACAGGAACCCCGCAACGACGACCGCTTCGCCGGGAACGCCCATGCCCTCGAGCACACCGACGAAGAGGAACCCGCCGAGCAAGAGCAGCACCGCCAAGCGGTACGCGCCGTCGATCGGCCCCTGCCCGGCGCCCTGGGCGACTTCCCTGCCCTTCGACACGATGAGCGCGCCCAAGTCGAGAAGCGACGCGTCGGCCGCATCGACCCGCACGGCGGCGGCGCGCCCGGCGGGCTCGACCACCTGCAAGGCCGCGATGCAGTACAAGACGAAGAGAAGGAACGTTACGGGAAGGGACGGGGTCGACGTCATGCCCGGGTCGGAGCCGAACGTGAGCATGATGCCGGTCGCCGCGCCGTAGAGCGCCGTTCCCGCGAAGAGGCGCTTGGTGAAGCGGGCAAGCGCGTCGTCGGAAGAGCGCACGCCCGCGTCCGGGCCGGGCGCGCCTGCGCCGCTCGGGCGGCGAGTAGGGGACGAGGCGGGCACGCCGATGCGCAGAAGCGAAAGCGCGCTTCCCAGGGGCAGAAGCGAAAGCGCGAGCTCGGCTTCGGGAACGTAGGGCATAAGACCCGCCCCCACGACGAAGCAGACCGCAGCACCGAGCGCCGAGCCGATGAAGAAGATGGGGACGGAATGCTCGATCGGAACCGACCCGAGCGCCCGCCCCCACATCGCCACGAGAAGCGCGCAGGGAAAGCCGAGGAGCGCCCCCTCGGCCACGAGGGTGAGCGCACCAGGTTCGTGGACAACGCAGGACGCTGCGAAGGCGATAGCAAGAACGGCGGAGCACGCGACGAGCGACCGCCTCGAGAGGAGCGCGCCGACACGTTCCGACGACGCACGCGCGACCATCACGAAGGCGCCCGCCATGAAGAGGAGCATGCAGGCGATGTCGCCGCGCTCGAAGCCGACCGCGCCCAGATCGAGCATGCGGTTCGGGCCGATGTAGAGAAGCGACACGATGAAGCCCTGAAGGCATGAAAAGCCGCTGATCGCGCGACGCGCGAACACGACGCTTTCCCGCTTCTCCGCCACGCGAACCCCTTTCCTCACCCAAGCGCATCATGCAACCGGATGCGCACTCTAATTTACAAGTCATGATACCAGCCGGCGCGGGGCGCAAAAGGAAAGGCACGCAGGTTATACGCCTGCGTGCCTTATGGGAAGGTGAGTTGAAAGGTTGGGAGTGTCGCTTAAGCGACGGATTTCTTGACGACGCGCTTTTTCGCGGGCTTTTCAGCCGCTTCTTCTTCGGCATCGTCGAGCTCGGCGGTTTCCTTCACGGCGGCCGCGTCATCGTCGCCCGCAGCTTCCTTTACTTCTTTCTTGCTTGAACCCAAGCCCTCGCGCAGGCCCTTCACCGACTTGCCGATGGCGCTACCGAGCTTCGGAAGGTTCTTCGGCCCGAAGATGAGCAGGACGACGACGAGGATGATGAGAAGCTCCGGGGTTCCCATACCGAGGATTTTCATGGTGCGCTCCTTTAAGCGGTTGCGTTTCGTCTGACAGCTCGAAGTATCACAGCCACCGGAGCCGCACACCATCGTGCAAACGTATGATTTTAGCCGCATGACAAGAAAATCCCCTTGTCATGTATTTGCATGACAAGGGGATTTTCCCTGTTCAGAAGCGAAAGGGCAAGAAACCCGTTAAAGGTTGTCGCGAACCCAGGAGATGTTCGACGTGATAGCGGCAATAAGCTCGTCGACATCGTCGAACTTCTTCATGGGGCGAAGCCACGCAACGAATTCGAGCTCGATGCGCTCCCCGTAGATGTCTCCCGAGAAATCAAGGAGATGCGCCTCGCAGTTGGCCGTCGCCCGGTCGGCGAACGTCGCCGCGACGCCCATGTTGACGGCGGCCTTGTACCGAGCCCCGTCGACGATCGCGTACGCGGCGTAGACCCCGTCGCCGAGGACATGAAGCGCTTGCGGGATGTCGAGGTTCGCGGTGCGGATTCCCATCTGCGCGCCTTCGCCGCGGCCCGAGACGACGGTGCCCGACACGGCGTAGCGACGCCCGAGGAGCTCGTTCGCCTCCTTAACCTTCCCTTGCGCGAGAAGGCCGCGGATGCGCGTTGCGCTGACCGGCTCGCCCGCGGCGCAGGTGAGCTTGTGCACGCACACGCGGCACGCATGCACCATCCCCCACTTCCGGAGCGTCGATTCCGTCCCGCTCGCCTTGGCACCGAAGCGGAAGTTCGTGCCCACATGGATGCTCTTGGGAACGAAGCCGCCGAAGGTCCACGCAAGGAATTCCTCAGGCGACTTGCCCGCGAACGCGCGGTCGAAAGGCAGCACAGCGACGTAGTCGACGCCGGACGCCGCGAGCCTCTCGATGCGCTCGGCATTGCCCGAAAGCTTCTTGAGCGCGTCTGAGCGGAACAGCTCATCGGGATCGATCGAGAAGGTAAGCGCGACGGCTTTCTCCCCCCGCGCATGCGCGTCCTCGACCGCAAAGCCGATAAGCGCCTGGTGTCCGATATGAAACCCATCGAACACCCCGAACGCACACGAGCTTTCCAAGAAGAACGATCGGTCGGCAGCCTCATCAAGCTTCAATATCTGCGCCACGGCGCACCCCCGTCTGGAAAACGCAACGCGACTTGAACGCGTTTTTGCCCGCATCGAATTCGTACAGCGCGACAAGGCGGTTATCGGCGATGACCGAGATGATTTCGCCGTCGCGCGGCGGCTCGCAGCTCGAAACCACGCCCGCGGTGCAGGCGCACAGCTCCGCCCGCGCCGAGACGTGCCTGCGCTCGCAGAGCTCGATGCTGGAAGCCGCAAGCGCGTTTCCGTTCGCCACGCGCTTCGCCCCCTCATCGTCGAGGTAGGCGAAACGCAGCCCGAGCAGCTTCACCGGATCGAGCGCCGCGGCGACCTTCATGCGCTCGAGCACGTCGAGCATCACGCAGTCGTCGAGGGAAAGCAGGCCGGCGCTTGTGCGACGCAGCGCCTTCACATGAGCCGGGCAGCCGACGCGCGTCCCGATGTCGCGCGCGAGCGCGCGCACGTAGGTGCCCTTCGACACGTGCACATCGACGTCCCACATAACCGGCGTGTCGCCTTCGCCTTCGACGATGCTCACGAGCGAGGCGCTGTACACCTCGATGTCGCGCGGCGTGAGGTCGATGATGTGCCCGCGGCGCGCGGCGTCGCAGGCTTTCACGCCCTGCACCTTGACGGCGGAATACGCCGGCGGCAGCTGCTTCTGCGGCCCGACGAAATGCTCGAGGACACGGCAGGCGAACTCTTCTTCAAGCGCCTCGGGAGGAACGGCGCCCTGCCTTACCGGCTCGCCGTCGACATCGTCGGTGTCGGTCCCTACACCGAAGGCGATGCGAACGCGATACCGTTTATCGTGCCCGACCATATAGGCGTCGAGCCTGGTCGCAGGCCCGACGCATACGCACAGCACGCCCGACGCGAGCGGATCGAGCGTGCCGGTATGCCCCACGCGCCGCTCGCCGAACACGCGGCGCACGCGATTGACCACGTCATGGGACGACATGCCGCTCGGCTTGTCGACGCCCACGACAAGGCTCAAGCCCGAAGTTCCCCGTTTCACGCGTTCGCACCCGCGCTTTCGGTGGAAAACGCCGTAACCGCGGCGACGATGGCCTGCTCAACCCGGACAAGAGCGCCCTCGATCGGCCCCTCGACGGAAAAGCCCGCCGCTGCCTTGTGCCCTCCCCCACCGAACGCGGCGGCGATGGCGGCGACATCGGTATCGTCCTTAGCGCGGAGGCTCCCGCGAATCGACGTTCCCTGGTCGCGCAGCATGCAGGCGACGCGAACGCCCGCGATGGAGCGCAGCACGTCGATGAGGGGTTCGGAGTCGGCCTTCACGGCATGCGCGCGCTCGAAGTCCTTCTCGGTGACGTAGCTTATGGCGACCTCGCCGTTCAAGGCGAGCTTCATGTGCTTGATCGCCGCAGCCTCGAGCTCGACCGATGCGAGCCTTCTGTTCTGGAACAGTTCGCGCGACACGGCCGACGCATCGACGCCCGCGACGATCATCTCGGAAGCGGACGCGAAGGCGCGCGAGTCGGTGTTCTGGAACTGGAAGCGTCCCGTGTCGGTCACCAAGCCGGTGTAAGCGCACAGGGCGATCTCGTTCGTGTTCTCGACGCGAAGGCACTTGCTCAGCTCCCAGATAAGCATCGACGTCGACGCCATGGAAGGGTTCACATAGGCGATCGTCGTCATGCGCTCGGGATAAGCATGATGGTCGATCGTGATGGAGAACGACGCCGCATCGAGCAAGGGCTCAGCGTCGGCGATGCGCTCACGGCTCGGCACGTCGACGGCGACGAAAGTACCCACCTCGCCCTTGAAGTCGCGGGCGTACGCCATGTCGGCGGCACCCGGCATGAACGAAAGACGGGCATCGGGCTTTTCAGCCTTCGCCAACACGCAGGTGACGCGCTTGCCGAGGCGCCGCAAGATGCCGGCCAGGGCAAGCTGCGAGCCGATGCAGTCGCCGTCGGGAGAAACATGCCCGCAGATGACGTAGTCGTCGTGCGACTTCAGCGCGGCGGCGACCTCGGTGAGGGAGACGTTGGTCTGGGGCGTCACCGACATCGGGCTATTCATCTTCGGTTTCTTCCTTCACGATGACCGGCGGACGCTGGGCTTCGCGGGCAAGCGCGCCAGCGATGCGCTCGGCGGTGTCGACGCTGTGGTCGAGCATGAACCGCAGCTCGGGCGCGACGCGCCACGACAGCTTCTTCGCCATGAGCGAGCGGATGCGCCCGCTCGCGCGCGTGAACGCCGCAGCGACCTGCTCGTAGCGGTCCTTGTCGGCGGAATAGTAGAC
>CAKTSW010000073.1 GCA_934613165.1 uncultured Ellagibacter sp. | reverse complement strand
GTGCGCCTTGTCTTTTTGCTCTACGCCGAGGACTCGGGTTTGCTGCACGAAAAAGACGCCCTGCTCAACTACTTGAAGCGTTTCCCCGCCGACCAGATGCGCCAGGCGGTCATCGACTTGTTCCGAGTGCTCGACACGCCTTACACGGAGCGCGACCCGTATTTGCCCGACTACCTGTCGGCGTTCCCCTACGTGAACGGTGGGCTGTTCGGTTCCGACGACATCGTGGTGCCGCAGTTCACCGACCAGATCAGGCTCGACCTTTTGCTCGAAGCGTCGCAGAGCTTCGACTGGTCGGGCATCAGCCCCACCATCTTCGGTGCGGCGTTCGAAAGCACGCTGAACCCCGATACCCGTAGGTCGGGCGGCATGCACTACACCTCCATCGAGAACATCCACAAGGTCATCGACCCGTTGTTCCTCGACGATCTCAAAGCCGAGCTCGCCGAAATCGAGGGCGAGAAGGTCGAGAAGAATCGCAAGATGAAGTTGCGCTGTTTCCAGAAGAAGCTCAGCAGCATCAACATCCTCGATCCGGCGTGCGGCTCGGGCAACTTCCTCACTGAAAGCTACCTGTCGCTGCGCAAGCTCGAGAACCGCGTGATCGAAAGCCTGCAGGGCGAGCAAATCGGCATGGGCTTCGACGAGGAATCGCTCATCGAGGGGTCCATCTCACAGTTCTACGGTATCGAAATCAACGATTTCGCGGTAAGCGTCGCCAAGACCGCGCTGTGGATCGCCGAGGAGCAGATGATGGAGGCAACGCAGGAAATCGTGCTGCAGCCCTTTAATTTCCTGCCTCTGAAGAGCAACGGCAATATCCACGAGGGCAACGCCTTGCGGATGGATTGGAATGACGTGCTGCCGGCGGAAAAGTGCACCTACATCTGCGGAAATCCTCCGTTTCTGGGCGCTCGCACGATGTCGGCGCAGCAAAAGCTTGACCTTGCTGAGACATTTGGGAAGAAACCTGGTGCAGTTGACTATGTTTCTGGCTGGTATGTGAAAGCTTTTCCTTACGCAAGAAAAGGCGTGAAATGCGCTTTCGTTTCGACAAATTCGATAACTCAAGGTGAACAGGTGTCCTTAATTTGGTCCAACGTTCTCAAAGAGGGCGTTGAAATCGATTTTGCATACAAAGCGTTTGTATGGGATAGTGAAGCTTCAAGTCAGGCTCACGTCCATGTCGTCATCATTGGATTCTCAAGCAATCATTGCGAAAAAAGATTGTATGGCAGCACGGGAGAGTGCGAAATAGCAAAATCAATAAATGGATACTTGCTAGACGCGCCTCAGATTTATATTCAGCGGTCTAGCAAGCCAATATGCAAATCGGCTCCCGCATTGGTTAAGGGGGACCAACCGACAGATGGCGGCAATTTAATATTCACCGAAAGCGAGATGGTGGATTTTGTTAGGAGCGAACCGACCTCGAAGCGTTGGTTCCGCCCGTTCTACATGGGTTCCGATTTAATAAAAGGAACACCCCGATACTGCCTATGGCTTGTGCGTGCCTCGAAAGAGGAAATTACAAGTATGCCCCTTGTCGCCAGTCGAGTCGAAATGGTGCGGGAAATGCGGCAAAATAGCCGGAGTGCAGCCGCAAACAAAATGGCCCAAACACCGCACTTGTTTGGCGAAACGCGTGAACTCGATGGTTTATTTAGAATTGCTATCCCTGCTGTTTCGTCTGGCTCGCGAGAGTATATTCCGGTTTCGCTTATTGAGCGAGGGTCGATTGCTGGAAACAAGCTGTTCGTCATAGCCGATGGCTCGTTGTATGTGCTGGGGGTGCTTTTGTCGCAATCCCACAATGCATGGGTTCGTGTTGTTGCCGGTCGACTGAAAAGCGATTTTAACTACGGCGGTGCACTCGTTTACAACACGTTCCCTTGGCCAGACCCCGCTCCCGACCAGCGCGCCGCCATCGAGCAATGCGCGCAGGGCATCCTCGATGCTCGCGATGCGCACCCTGGCAAGTCTCTCGCCGACTTGTACGACCCCGACAAGATGCCTGCCGACCTGCTTGCCGCGCACAAAGCGCTCGACGCCGCAGTCGAGGCCGCCTATGGCGTCGATTTCAACGGCGACGAGGAGAAGATCGTCGCGCACCTGTTCAAGCTGTACGCCGAGAAGACTGCAAGCAAGTGATGGGGGAGCCATGAGCGAAATCTCGAAGCGATAATCGGCGGGCATCGTCCCCGCTGATTTCTATAGCCGCATAAGCAATATCCTCTCTTCCACGCGCCAGCTCGCTACTCGTCGTTGGCTGATGGCAAACAGCTTTTTGCGTCGAAGTACGTTTTCGAGCTCCCATCAATCGAAGAGTTGCAGGCTCAGACGGAGAGCACGCGCCGCGAATTCGAGCATGAAGCTGCGCTGGAAGAGGGGAACAGGGCGGATAAGTGACATAGCTCCATGACGGGAGGGCCCCATAAAACAACGCTGCCTTTCAGTGGCGTCTTCGTTCTACGCGCACGGAAACTCCAGCCTCTTTTAGGACATTTACGGACAATGTCCTAAAAGAGGCCAAAAATGTCCACTTCTAGACTACAATGTCTTAAAACGACTGATCGAAAGGCGGATGACATGGCTTCGGGCGATATCGAGCAATTTCTCGCTCAGGGAGAGGGAATTTCCGTTGAATTTAAGCGATGCGGAAATGTGCCGGAAGCCGACACGTACGAAACGATCTGTTCGTTTGCAAATCGGCAAGGGGGAAATATTTTTCTCGGAATCATTGATGCGGAGAGATCCGGTACGGGCAAGCCCGAAGTCGTTGGGATTGATCAGGCCCGCGTCATTGAAATCGAGCGTAATATAGCAAATCGCTTGAATGACCCGAATTTCTTTAACGCACCGCCTTCCATTGAATTCGAAAGGATGGAGTACAGAGGGAAGCTGGTTTTGCGTGTATGGGTCGTGGTTGGAGCCATTGTTCATAAATTAAAGGGTGTGGCGTACGATAGGGTCGCAGACACGGACCGAAAGGTTACGACTGATACTCAGCTTGCAGCCATGTATATTCGCAAACAGGAGTACTATTCCGAGCGGCGTGTTTATCCTTATCTTGAGTTGAGCGACCTGCGTCTTGACCTGCTTACGCGTGTTAGAAAGTTAGCTGCGACGAAACGGGCCAACCACCCTTGGTCCGAGATGAATGACGAGGAGCTGCTACGCAGCGCTAATCTGTATCTCAAGGATTACGAGACGGGTTGCGAGGGTTATACGTTTGCCGCTGCGCTTTTGCTTGGCAAGGATGACGTAATTGCCAGCATCGCGCCGTCTTACAAAACCGACGCGTACGTCCAGCGTGACGATGTGGACCGTTACGACGATCGCATTGTTGTGAAAACCAATCTCATCGAGGCCTACGACATTCTCCTTGAGTTTGCGCAGAAGCATCTTCCCGACAAATTTTTTCTCGATGGAACGCAATCGGTGAGCTTGAGGGATATCATTTCGCGCGAGCTCATAGCCAATACATTGGCTCATCGCGAATACACCAGTCCTTATCCGGCGAAAATGATCATTGATGCTGCGGGCATTCGTACAGAGAACGCGAGCCGTCCCCGCTTCGTTGGCGAGTTGTCGCCGGAACGATTCAATCCGCTGCCTAAGAATCCTATTATTGCGGAATTCTTCAGCAACATCGGTCGAGCGGAATCATTGGGAAGCGGCACAAGAAATTTGTTCAAATACTCATGGGCGTACGGCGGTGGTCAGCCCGAGCTTGTCGAAGGCGATGTGTTTGAGGCGCGCGTCCCTGTGGCATTCGATCAGAAATCGGTTCAAAAACTCGATGTTGATTGGGTTATCGAACGCATGCTCGAATCTTATGGGTACGTGACCGTGGCGGCGGTGGCGAGTATCGCGAACGTGACCGAACGGACGGTGCGGAGACATGTGTCCGGAATGGTTGACGCTGGTGAACTTTTGGGAACAGGGGAAACGCGGGCGAGAAAATATATCAAGATGAGGTGAAAAGGCGGAAACGAGTGCCTCTTTTAGGACATTTGCGGACAATGTCCTAAAAGGAGCTAAAAATGTCCGGAATCAAGCCGTAAAGCCGCCTTTTCGCTGACGAGGCGAACCGTCTCCATCGAAGGCTTCATTGCAATAGGGCTGTCTCATAGGAAATCTCAAAACGGGATGCATTCGCGAACCGTCGGTTTCCCATAGAACAACGCCGCCTTTCGGCGGCGTTTTCGCTATCGATGGGCTTTGCCGGTCCAGGTGCACATGATCATGCAGATAAGCGCCGCACATGCCCAAAATTTATGCTGCTTCATGGCGATTCTCCTCTCTGCCTCGCGTGATGCCATGATGCCTTGACAAGCCGGACAAGTCAACGAGCCAAGCCTCATTCTCCATTTCCTTGGGGAAGGCCCCAAAGCTCGAACGGCCTTTCGACCCTCAACGACGCATCTGGATTCGGGCGTCGATTTCCTCTGTCTGTATATCAGCCTTCCGCGCTACTCTTCCCACTTCCATGTGGCGCCCGTCTCGTTCGCCGCTTCCTCGAAATTGCGCTTCACGATCCCAAGATCGATGATGTTGGTCCCGCTCGGCTTGGTCTCGGCGCGCACCGTCTGACCGTCGGCAAGGAGCGTTATCCGGAAATTCTGGTGGTTCACCGCGGTCGGCGCCAGCATGGCCGCCTCGGCTGCAACTTCGAACCACTGCGGTGCAGGCTCGCTGCCTTCGACGGCGATAAGCTCATCGGTTGGTTTCGATTTGTGCGGTGCGCCCTGGGTCTTCCCGTAGCCGACGGCTATGCCGATACGGATGCGCATGCCCGCAGACACCTTCGCCCTCGATTTCTTCCGCGCCATGATCATCATCCAGCAAGTATTGAGTCCCATTTCCTGCGCGGCGAGTACGATTTTCTGCCCCCAGTACCCGATGGCCTCATCCGACTCGTTCCCCTTTGCCACGAATGCGATATGGGCGCTTGCGCCTCTGATAACGCCGAATCGCGCGACGACCTGGAACGCCTCGGGGTTATCCGTGACGAGTTGAATGTCGAGCCCGCTTTCTTTCGCGCATCGAGAAACGAGGCTTCGCAGCGTAGCCTCGTCCTTGTCCGAAAGCCCTCTCTCCTCGTAGCTGCGCACGGAATGGCGCGCCCGGATGGCGTCTAATGTGCTCATTTTCGACTCACCTTGATTTTCCTGCTCAATGTTTATTTCCGCTTGCTCCGAATTGCTGCGGTTCCCTTTCGGGCAAGATGCCCGCCCGCGCGCACGGCCGTCAGGGCTCCGCCTGCGGCAAGGTGCGCCGCTTTGCGCGCGACGGGCTTTGCGGACCTGGCCACGGTGGCTGCTCCGTGTGCGACTCTTTCGGCCGCTTTGGGAACGGCGACTGCCGCCCCTGCCGCGACGTTCTTTGCGGTTTTTCCTGCGGCGTTCTTCGCTGCTTCGGCGCTTCGTGCTGCAACTTCGTCGAGCTTCTCTTCGATGGGCACCGCCTTGCGTCCCGTGAAGTTGCGGTCGCCCTTGCTGATGAGCGCGCCGCCTCCCGCAATGGCGGCAACGCCGGGGCCGGGAAGCACCAGCAAAGGAACGCCCGCAGCGGTCAAGACGCTCCCCGCGGCCATCTGGGCTACGCCTTTGGCCTTTTGCCCCAGCGTCGTTTCCCCCTCAATGGGAAGCACTTCGGGAATCACGACCACGGGCTCGCCCTGCGTCGCCTTGTTGGACGGCGAGCTTGTCGCGTTTGCTGTCTCTGCCATAAGAAGCTCCTTTTCGCGGATCGCTTCAGTATAGGGAAAGCGCGCGCCGCGCAGAGGGAACGTCGCTGATTCGTTGCCGACGCGCCAAGGGTGCATAAAGCATCACCTCGCGCCATGCTCCTCTAGGAACTCCTCTGGAAACGGTGCGGCCGACCCGAATGCACTCGGGCCGGCCGCATTTTCAGGAAGGGGATGTCGAGGGGTGCGAGTTTCCTACGGGCGCTGTCCCATGCCGCCCTCGAGCGTGATGGTTTCGCCGCTCATGAACTTGAAATCGGGCCCGCACAGCTGAACGACCGCGCGGCCGATCTCGGTTTCCACGTTGCCGTAGTGCCCCATCGGCGGCATATGCACGTTGGCCTTGTACGCGTCGGGGTACTGGTCCTTGAAATTCTCAAGTGCGGCAGTCCAGGCAAGCGGGCACACGACGTTCACGTTGATGCCGTCCGGCCCCCATTCGGTGGCCGCCACGCGGCTCAAACCGCGGATGCCTTCCTTGGCGGCGGCGTAGGCGCACTGCCCGTAGTTGCCGAACAGGCCGGCGCCGCTTGCGAAGTTGACAACCGACCCCTTCGTCTCCTTCAGGTGCGGATAGCATGCCTGCATATAGTAGAAGGCGGCGTAAAGGCCGGAGTAGATGGCGAGGTCGAACTGCTCGGGGGTGTGGTCGGCGAGCGTGACGCCCGAAGCGGATGCCTGTGCGTTGTTGACGAGCGCGTCGATGCGCCCGAACTTTCCGATTGCGGCATCGACGACGCTCTGCGCCACGGCCTTGTTGTCGGCTTCAGCGTTCACGTCTGCCTGGGCGGTCAGCACCTCGACGCCATATTCCGCCTCAAGCTTTTCCTTCGCGGCGTCGAGCTTCTTGGTGTTCCGCCCCGTGATGACGAGATTCGCGCCCTCCTTCGCGAAGGCGGTTGCGATGCCGTACCCGATGGACCCGGCCGATCCATCCTTAAGCGCGGCGAATCCTGCGCCCGTGATGATAATGGTCTTGCCTGTGAAGTAACCCATGCTTCCTCCCGTCGCGAAACCGTAAAGGCCGTCGTGCGGGACTAACTTGCTCGGCTCCCGATTCGGCCTGCTTCTCTAATCACTATATAAAGAGAAAGAATCGTGCTCGTTGATGGTGCGGCGCAAGGCGGGTTTGAAATGCTAATCGGTTAGTAACAAATGGCGAACTTATTTCGATTTATGTAGGAAATGTGGAGGGACGTGATCCCCCTTGACCGACCCAGGGGAGGCGAGTAGTATACATCTTCGCGCCGCGGCCCGAGAGGGAGGGCGGCGACGGGAGGGAAGGACTTCCCGGAA
>CAKTSW010000072.1 GCA_934613165.1 uncultured Ellagibacter sp. | reverse complement strand
CGCCAGGTCGGCGGCCTTTTCGGTTTCCGCAGCGACGATCGCCACCACGTCGCCTACGAAACGCACGTGACGGTCGATGATGAGGCGGTCGTAGGGGCTTGTTTCGGGGTAGCTCTGCCCCGCGTTGGAGAAGCGGCTTTGCGGCACGTCCTCCCACGTGTACACGTCCACCACGCCGACGACCTTCTTCGCCTTCGACGTGTCGATGCTGTTCACGATGGCGTTGGCGTGCGGACTGCGCAGAAGCTTCACCACAAGCGTGCCCACGGGCGCGATGTCGGCGGTGTACACGGGCTTGCCGAGCAGAAGCTGCAGCGAGTCCTTCTTGCGGACGGACTTGCCCACCGAGTTGTAATCGGGTCTATCCACGTTCAACCTATTCCGCCTCCTTCGCGTCCCGCGCGTCCAGATACGCGCGAATGCCGCGCAGCTGACCAGCGTAACCCGAGCAGCGGCACAGATTGCCGGCGAGGTACGCGAGGATCTCGTCGTCTGTGGGATCGGGGTTCTCGCGCAGAAGCGCGATCGTGTTCATGACGAAGCCGGGGTTGCAGAAACCGCACTGCTCGGCGCCCTGGTCGGCGATGAAGCCCACGAACCCGGCCGCCTCCTCCTGCAACCCTTCGAGCGTTCGCACGGCGTGGCCGTCGGCGCGCGCGGCCAAGGTGGAGCACGAAAGGACCGGCACGTCGTCCAAAAGCACGGTGCACAACCCGCATGCCGACGTTTCGCAGCCGCGCTTCACGCTCTTGCAGCCGTGGGCGCGCACGAAATCGATGAGCAGCGTGTCGGCGGGAACGTCGTCGGAAACGAGCTTGCCGTTGAGTTTGATCATGACCTTCACAGCGACACCTCCCCAAGCGCGAGCAGCGCCCGGCGCACGAGCACGGGGACGAGCGCGCGGCGGTACGCGGCGGAACCCCACATGTTCCCCGAAACGACGACGTTGTCCGCGGCGTAGGAAGCGAACGCCTCCGCGCTTTCCGCGGTGATGCCGCCCGCAAGATAGCCCCGCTCGTCGCGCAGCACCACCGCACGCGACGGGCGCGACCCCACGCACACGCGGTATTCGCCGGCCACCTTTGCGGCCATGCAGTTGAGCGACGGGATGTCGGTGCGTTGCTTGCGCACTACCTGGTACGCGAACGCTCCGGGCGTCTTCTTCACGATGAGGCGAACGAGGATGTCCTTGTCGTAGCGCATGCTCGCGAACTCCTCGAGCAGCACGACGCCGCCCTGGTACAGCTCGACGTAGCTATCCATCGCCAGAAACAGCGTGAGCACGTCGGAAAACCCCATGCGGCGCCAGAGGCTTCCGCCCACCGTGGCGCCGTTGCGGAACTGCACGCCCACGATGTCCTTGAGCGCCGATGCGACCGCGCCGCGCGAATAGGCGGCGAGGCCTGGGTGCGTTTCGAGCTGGCGCAACGAGACCATGGCGCCGATGCGGAACTCCTCGTCAGTTTCCTCTATCGCGTTCAAGCCGAGGTCGGCAAGATCGATGGCGGTGTTGAAGGAATGCTTGCCCATCTTCAGCCACATCATGCCGCCAACCACGCGATTTCGCTTCTTCTGGTTGAGCTCCCACGCCTCTTCGAGGCTTTGCGGCCGCACGTAGTTTTGGAAGGTAATAATGGTACACGCCCCGTTTGATTGAAGATTACACAGTTGCAGTCATTATATAATCCCCGTAGCCCACGCGTTCTCCGAGGGGTTGAATATCCTCGAAACGCACTATCCGTCCGCCGAGTCCGCAAAGGTGCTTAAGACATGGCCGATCCCGCCACGCGCAAACCCATGAAGCACGGGTGCATCGTCATGGCGTCGGGCGCAGGCACCCGCTTCGGCGGGAACAAGCTTGTGGCCGAGCTCGACGGCGCGCCGCTCGTGGCTCACGCGATCCGCGCGACGAACGGCCTTTTCGCGGAACGCGTCGTCGCGACGCGCAGTGAGGAAGTGGCGGCGATCGCCCATTCGCTAGGGGCGAAAGCCATCCTGCACGACGAGCCGCTTCGAAGCGACGCCGTGCGCCTCGGCATGGAGGAGATGCGCAGCTGCGACGACGTCACGTTCTTCCAGGGCGACCAGCCGCTCATCGGCGCCGCGTGCATTAAGCGGCTGCTCGCGGCCGCCGAAGACCAGCCCGAATGCATCTGGCGCGCCGCGTTTCGCGGCGAGGCGGGCGCACCGGTGCTTTTCCCCACATGGGCATACGACGAGCTGCGCGCACTGCCGGCGGGCAAAGGCGGCGGCTTCGTGGCACGAGCGCACCCCGAGCGCGTGCGCCTCGTCGACGTTGCAAGCGCCTGGGAGCTCTTCGATGTGGACACCGCTTACGACCTGCAGGTTTTGCGGGAGCATCTGTCAAAACGGGGCGGCAAGTAAAAACGCCTCCCTTCCCCGGCGCATCGCCTAGGGGAAAGGGAGGCGTGACGATCGAACGGCTCGCGCGCTTTTGAATGGGCCGCGGACCCTAACCGCGTGGGTCCTTATTCTTCCTTGCTCGCAGCGTCCGCGTCGCCCTCGGCGTTTTGCGGCGCGGCAGGCGCTTCCTTATCCTTCGGGAGCAGGATGTTCAAGATGATGGCCACCGCGGCCGCAGCGACGATGCCCGAGCCGCCGAAGATGAGGCTCACCATCTGCGGGGCGCCGGCGAGCACGGCGGAGTTGGCGCCGATGCCGTAACCCAAGCCCAGCGCCACCGACACGATGCTCAAAGAACGCGGGGTCAAAGGCTCGCGCGTGATCAGCTGGATGCCGCTCATCACGATGGACGCGAACATGATGACGGCCGCGCCGCCGAGCACGGACTGCGGCATGATGGACACCACCGCGCCCAGCTTCGGGCAAAGCCCGCACAGGATGAGGAAGAGCGCTCCGCACGCAAGCGCCTTGCGGTTGACCATCTTCGTCATGGTGACGAGGCCCACGTTCTGGCTGAACGACGTGTTCGGAAGCACGCCGAACATCGCGGCGAAGGTAGACCCCAAACCGTCGCACACCACGCCGCCGGAAAGCTCCTTGTCAGTGGCCTCGCGATCCATGCCGCCCTGCGTGACGCCGGAGATGTCGCCCACGGTTTCGACCGCGGTGACGATGAACATCACGAGCACGGGCGCGATGGCGCGCATGTCGAACACGGGGGCGACGGGCATAAGGCTCGGGATGGCGAACCAGGCGGCGTCGGCGACCTTGCTCCAATCGAGAACCCACGCCTTGGTGTATTCCACCCCGTTGGCGTCGACGCCGGTCGTGGGCAGCACGAGCCCCATGATGCCCGCGACGACGTAACCGACGATGATGCCGACCAGGATGGACGACGCGCTCGCAAAGCCGGTCGTCCCGTGCTTCACCGCCAGGATGACGACGAGCACGATAAGCGCGAGCAGAAGGTTCTCAAGCGACCCGAAGTCGGCCGCGCTGTTACCGCCGCCGAAGGCGTTCACGCCGACGCTGATGAGACTCAGGCCGATGGAAAGAACGACGGTGCCCGTGACGATGGACGGGAAGAACCGGCGCAGCGGCTTTAAGAAGAAGCCGAGCACGGCCTCGAACAAGCCGCCGATAAGCGAGGCGCCCATGATCGCGCCGTAAGCGACGAGCCCGCCTCCCATCGAGGCCGCGACCGAGTTGAACACGCCGATGAACCCGGAAGACGTGCCCATGATGATCGGCACGCGCCCGCCGACGGGCCCGATGCCGAACAGCTGGACGAGCGTCACGACGCCCGCGATGAGCATGGCGTTCTGCAGCAGTGCCAGCTGAACGTCCGCGAACTCCGACCCCGCCAGGCCGCACGCGCCCGTCACGATGAGAAGCGGCGTCAAGTTGCCGACGAACATGGCCAAAACGTGTTGCAACCCGAGCGGAATCGCCTGGGCTAAGGGCATGTCGCCCTCGAACGAGAAGACGCCGAGCGAGCGCACGCTGCCCGAACCCTTCTCCGAAGGCGCAGCCGCAGGCTCCTCGCTCGGGGACTGCGGCTGCGCCTTCTGCTTATCTTCTGTCATCTGCTTACCTCTCCGAAAAAGACACTGAAGCGTCAAAATAGCACGTCATCGCCGCTCTTTGAAGCAGAAGCACGACTTTTTTCGCGAGATGGCGCACCCCGATCCGTACGCGACGGCCCACGCGCCCTATAATAGGTATAGACCAACTGGTTTCGCGGCATCGCGCCGTCGCACGCGGCCGCACGATAGGAGGCATTCCCATGGACAAGGAAGTTTTCGATTACGTCGCCGAGCGCGCCGACATCCTCGCGACCGCCGACTCGAGCAAGCAGGCCACCAAGGACGCGGCAAGCGCCTGGAAGGCCGCCGTCGCCGCCGACAGCTCCGACGCAGCCGTCGAGAAGGCCACCACCGAGCTGCTCGACGTCCTCGAAGGCCGCCCCACCACCATCGATGAGGTCATCGCCTTCGCCGAAGGCCCCGCGAAGGGCATGTTCGGCGAGGAAGCGGCCGCCAAGATGGCTGAGGAACAGAAGGCCCGCAAGGAGCAGGGCGCGAAGTGGTGCAACTGCCCGTCCTGCGCCGCGGCAAGCGAGATCCTCGCGAAGTTCGGCCGCGTCGAGCTGTAAGGCTTTAGAGGGCGCACTCGCCCCAACCCACGCAACCGAATAACCCCGAAGCGCCCGGAGGCATGAAGCCCCGGGCGCTTCCCGTTTCCGGGGTGCTTTTCGCAAGCGCCCCGGGCGCATTCGGCCGCCCGCGCCGAACCACCCGCCCCGTGAGCCAGCCCCGTGTGGTAGAGTTGTGGCGCAACTGCAAAACATTCGCACGGAGTCGTCACATGGGCAAACTCGCGAGCAGGAAATCGAACTACCTCATCCGCATCCTCATGTCGGTGCTGACGGTCATCCTCATCGTCCTGTTCCTCGACATCATGTCGCTCGTCGTCGACATCCAAGGCACGGCGCGCGCCGTCAACTACGCCGGGCTCGTGCGCGGCACCACCCAGCGCATCGTCAAGCTCGAAGACGCCCAGATCCCCCAGGACAAGCTCATCTCTGCCGTCGATTCCTACATCGACGGCCTGCGCTTCGGCAGCGACAAGCTCGACCTCGTGCGCCTTGACGACGACGCCTTCCAAGACAAGATGGCCGAGCTCGACGGCGACTTCGACGAGCTCGTGCAGGAAATCGCCGTCGTGCGGCGCGCAGGCTTCGAGAGCACGGACATCATCGCGAAAAGCGAGGCGTTCTTCACCGTCTGCGACGACGCGACCGGTCTCGCCGAAACCTACTCCCAGCAAAAGGCGACCGCGCTCAAGCAGCTCGAGAACATCGTCATCGTCGACATCGTGGGGCTCATCGTCATCATCGGCATCGAACTGTTCCGCGCCGTGCGCTTCGCCGCGCAGAACCGCGTGCTCCAGAAGAAGGTGTACATCGACGAGGCGACCGGCCTTCCCAACAAGAACAAGTGCGAGGAGCTTCTCGACGATCCCGACCCCATTTCGCCCGAGTCGCCCGTCGCGCTCTGCGTGTTCGACCTGAACAACCTGCGGACCATCAACAACAACCTCGGGCACGAGAAAGGCGACGAGTACATCCACTCGTTCGCCAAGCAGCTCGGGAAGGCCGCGAGCGGCACCTGCTTCGCCGGGCGCGACGGCGGCGACGAGTTCATCGCGATCATCCGCGACGCGAACGAGGACGCGGTTCGCAAGTGGCTCGACGTCGTCAGGCAGGCATGCCGCGACTACTCGGCGAAGCGCCCCGACATGCCGATAAGCTACGCGGTCGGTTGGGCGCTGTCGAGCGATTTCGAGTCCTGCACCATGCGCGATCTGTTCCGCTGCGCCGACCGGAACATGTACATCGACAAGAACCGCGCGAAGATGGAGGAAGCCGCCGAGAAGCAGCGCGCGAACAGGCGCGTCATCAAGCAGATCGAGCAGCTCGGGTACCGGTTCTCCGATTGCCTGCTCTGCGACGCCAAGCTCGACCAGTACCGCATGCTGCGCACCTCCTCCGACATGTTCCTCGCCGACGAGGGCAGCTTCTCCGGCGCCGTCGAGCAGATAGCCCACGAGCTTGCGCCCGCAGACGGCGACGGTGTCGCCGAGGCGCTCTCGATCGACAGCCTGAAGAGCGCTCTGACCAGCAAAAACCCATCCGCCGAGATCCTCTATCGCCGAGGCGACCACCGCGGGCGCATGACCGCCCTCTTCCTCGACGCCGCCGACGGCGCGCTCCACCACTTCGTCCTCGGGTTCGAGCCCTTCGCCACGACATCGTCCAACGAGCGCCATCAGCTTTCGCGTTACTACGACCAGATGCGGCAGTCCATCCTCGAGAACGGCGACTACATCGACGCCCTTCTCGAATCGACCGAGGCCGCCTACTCGCTCGACATAACCCACGGCATGATCGAGCGCGTGTTCATGCACCCCGACGGCACCTTTCGTGACCTCGGCATCGACGCGCCCTACCCCTATAGCGACTACTGCGCGCACCGCAGCACCTACGTGCTTCCCGAAACGCTCGAGAGCTACCGGATCGTCGACTCGCCCGAGAAGCTACTGCGCCGCTTCGAGGCCGGTACGCGGGAAATCACCGTCGAGTACCAAGAAGAGGACACCACCGGCTCGCCGATCTGGCTGCAGAAGAACATCCTCATGTCGCGTGACACCGTGTTCGACGCCGAAACGGGAACCGAGACCCCCATCGTGCGCGGCGTGATCCTCATCAAGAACAGTTCCGAGTTCCACGAACACGAGCGCCGCGAGAAGGAACGTCTCGAGGAGGCCCTGCAGAGCGCCGACTCGCGCAACAAGGCGAAAACCGAGTTCATGAACCGCATGAGCCACGATTTCCGCACGCCGATCAACGGCATCATGGGGATGCTCGAGATCGCGCGCCGAAGCGGCGAGGACGACCCCGAAAAAATCGGCGAATGCCTCGACAAGATACAGGTTTCCGCACGTCATCTGCTCGATCTGGTGAACGACGTGCTCGACATGAACAAGCTCGAAAGCGGGAAGATGGCGCTCGAGCACGAGCCGTTCGACTTGCTCGACGTGCTGAACGACGTCCGCCTTCTCGTCGATGCGCAGCTGCGGGAAACGGGCATCACCCACACGGCGC
>CAKTSW010000071.1 GCA_934613165.1 uncultured Ellagibacter sp. | reverse complement strand
TCTCGACACGGAATGAGGGGAAGAAATGAAGAAGGGGCTGCTCGGGAAACGAAATTCCCGAGCAGCCCCTTCTTCTTGCAAATCGACCGGTTCTATTCTCGCGGCTTGATGAACATGGCGTCGCCGAAGGAGAGCATGCGGTAGCGGTTCTCGATGGCGTGGTGGTAGGCGCCCATGATGTTCTCGCGGCTCGAGAAAGCGCTCACGAGCATCATGAGCGTGCTCTTCGGCACATGGAAGTTCGTGATGAGGCCGTCGATCACGTGGAAGGTGCTGCCGGGAAGGAGATACAGGCTCGTCGTGTCGCGGTTGCGGGCGGTGATGGCACCCTCGCCGCCCGCCGCTGAAGCGTCCCAGGCGCTTTCGAGGCTGCGCGTCGAGGTGGTTCCCACGGCGATGACGCGCCCGCCCGCGGCGTGCGTCTCGTTGATGGCGTCGACGGTCTTCTGCGGCACGGTGTAGTACTCGGTATGCATCTTATGCTTGGTCGGGTCGTCCTCGTCGACGATGCGGAACGTGTCGAGGCCCACTTCCAAGTCGACCGTTTCCCAGCGAATGCCCTTCGCTTTCAGGCGTTCGATAAGCTCGGGCGTGAAGTGCAGGCCCGCCGTCGGGGCGGCTGCCGAGCTTTCGCGGCGCGAGTACACGGTCTGGTACAGTTCCTCGTCGCCGGCGTAGTTTTTGATGTAGGGAGGCAGAGGCGTGTGGCCGACTGCGTGAAGCGCCTCGTCAAGCGAGGGAAGCGTCGTCGTGAGACGTGCGATGCGCTCGCCCTTCGCGGCGGTAGCGTCGGAGCCGTTTTCATCAGCGGATTCGCCGGCTGCGGCGGCGTCGGTTTTTGCGGACGCCCAGTCGATGACCTCGGCGGAAAGCGCGACATTGCCTTGCTTGTCGGTGAAGTCGACGATGGCGCCGCTTCCCGGCTTCAAGCGCTTGCCCGGGCGCACGAGCACTTCCCAAATGGCCTGTTGATTGGCGGATTCGGTGAGCGATTCGTCAAGATAGGGGGAAGCGGGCGCACCCTTCAGCTCGCGGAGCAGGAACACCTCGGCCTGTCCGCCGGTGCCGCGCTTCGCGCCTAGAAGGCGAGCGGGCATGACGCGCGTCTCGTTCGCCACGAGAAGGTCGCCCGGTCGCAGGTAGTCCTCGATATCGTGGAAGATGCGGTCTTCGAGTGCGCCCGTCTCGCGATCCATGACGAGCATGCGGCACGCGTCGCGTACCGGCGCCGGCTCCTGCGCGATGAGCTCTTCGGGCAGGTCGTAGTTGAAATCTTCAGTCCTCATGTAACTATCCTCTTAGTTGTTGCTCGTTTCAAACCGAAGCCCCTGCGCTCCGCTTCGCGGTGCTCGGGGTTTGACAGCCCACTGGGCTGTCAAATAGTTGAAATCTTCGGTCTTCATGTAGCTATCCTCTTAATTGTCGCTTGCTTCGAACCGAAGACCCGGTACCCCGTTTCGCGGTGCTCGGGGTTCGACGGCCCATTGGGCTGCCGAATAATTGAAGTCTTCGGTCCTCATGCAGTGCGTCTTTCTTGTCGTTTCGTTTGCGTAACGCAATTGTAGCGCTTGACGTTTCGGGGCGCGCTACACGTCGATGATGGAGTAGTCGTCTCGGTCTTGCTGCGTGTGGATGATACGCCAGATGGTGAGAAGCTCCGAATCGTGGGAATAGAAGATGCGATAATTTCCCACGAGCCACGACCGGTAGTCGTCGTGGGCAAGCGCGCTGTCGGTGAATCGCCGGCCTATCTCGGGCGTTTCGCAGAGCAGGTCGATCGCCGCCTCGATTTCGGAATAGAGGTCGCGCGCTGCTTGGGGAGCTTTCTGGACTTCGCCCAGGTAAACGAGGGCCGATTCGAGGTCGTGGGCGGCACGCGGACGGTAAACGGCTTCGAGCATCTAGACGCCCCAATGCTTGAACAGGCGCTCCATCGATTCGCTTACCTCGCGTCGGGAAACGGCTTCGGTGCGGTACTTCTCCTCGATTTCCGCTTCGCGAAGCTTTTGGACGTAACGCGCCCGGCGATGTTCCTCTTCGTAAGCCTCGCAGTCGATGACGACGAGGCTTGCCTTGCCGTTCTTGGTCATGAAAATGGGTTGCTGGCTTTCCTTGGCCATTTCGCATACGTCGTTCAAGTCGCTGCGCAGGTCGCTGATGGGCCTGATCTGAGGCACGGCAAGGGGCATGGGTCGTCCAATCTCTTCGAATAAAAGAAATATAGAAGAAATTTATGTGGAATTCAATATGGAATTTCTTACTCTTCCACCTGTTCCCGTGCTAGAAGGGCGGCGCCGGTTGCGCCGACGATTTCTGGTTCCGGACAGATATAGAGCTTCTCGCCGATCAGCTCCTCGACCGCGTGCACGACGCCGGGGTTCTTGGCCACGCCGCCCGTCATCATGAACGCGCCCTCAAGTCCCACGCGGCGCATGAGCGAGTGCGACTTGCCGGCGACGGCGCGGCACACGCCTGCGGCGATGTCGGATTTCTCCTCGTTGTTCGCGATGAGCGAGATGACCTCCGATTCCGCGAACACCGAGCACATGCTCGTGATCTCGAGGCGCTTCTTGCTGGAAAGCGCCGCCGGTCCCAGCTCGTCGAGGCTCATCTCGAGCGAGCGCGCGATCATCTCCAGAAAGCGCCCCGTGCCCGCGGCGCACTTGTCGTTCATGGCGAAATCGGTCACTTCACCTGCGGCGTTGACGTGGATCGCCTTGCTGTCCTGCCCGCCGATGTCGAGAATCGTGCGGACGCGGGGGTTGAAGTAGCGCGCCCCGCGCCCGTGGCAGCTGATCTCGGTCACGTTCTCGTCGGCGAAGGGGATGCTCACGCGCCCGTAACCGGTCGAAACCGTGCGGGCTATGTCGGCTTCCGTGAGCCCCGCGCGCTCGATGACCTCGCGGTAGGCGCGCTCGGCCGATTCCCCCGCTTTCGCACCCGTGCGCACGACCACCGAGGCCACGATGTTCCCGCTCTCGTCGATCACGACGGCGTTCGTCGAGGTCGATCCGCTGTCGATGCCGGCGAAGTAGCGCGCACCGGCGGGCGCACTCGAAGTTGGTTTGCTCATGGGGGTGCCTTTCGGGGAAGGGGAGTTCGGGGTTGAAGCGGGCTTGTCGGGCGAGGCGCCCTTCGCGCAAGAGGTGGGCTTGGCTGCGCGGATGGACTCGAGGAACGCCTCGAGCCGCGTGAGGATCTGGCCTTGGCTTGACGCGGTGCAGTCGGTCTCGATCGCGAGCGCAGGCTGTGCGAATTCGCGTTTCAACTGGGAATACTCGTAGGAATACATGTCGCAGAACTGCACGGTGTGGTAAACGAGCCCGTCGATTTCGGGTGCGACGCGCTGCAGGAACCTCTCGCGCAGGGCGATGTCTTCCATGCGGGCGCAGGGAACTTGGGCAAGCACGTCGTGCACGTAACGCGATAAGGTGTCCCCTTTTTGGGGCATGAAGCGGCGGTGCGCGTTCGTGCAGGTGATGTTGAAGGCGATGTTCACGCCGTGGTCTTCGAGGATCCGCTTGATCGCGCGGTTCACGCGCGCGCCGGCGATGCCTACGTTGGCAAGCGTGGGGGAAAGCGAGACCTCGTCGCGCACCATGCGCTCGACGGGATCTTCCTCCGGCGTGTGCGTTTCTCTCGACGTGCTTTCCGGCGCGGAAGCCTTCGTTGCGACGTCGCATGCCCCCTTCGCCGGGCACGCCGTTCCTCCGAGCTCGGCGAAGAGCTTCTCCTCGGAAAACGTCTGGTCCGCAGCGTCGCCGTAGGAACCGAGCAGATCGCGTACGCGGCGCTCGAACAGCGCGCAGGCGGCGGGAGTCGCCGTCCGCGGGACGTCGAGCGTGCGCACGAATCCTTCTGGCATCTCGGCTGCGAGCGCATCGGCGAGCCGGCGCATGCTGTCGCAGCACGTGGTCAGCACGACCCCGTCGAGGTCGCTTGCGGCCACCGTCTCGAACGCGGCCTTCGCGAAGCTGCAGATATTGGCGTGCATGCGCGCCTCGGCCGCGTCGAAGCTGGTGAGCTTCTCGTCGGGCTCGATGCGCACCATGCGCGCCCCCATGGACTCGAGCGCCTCGACGGGCACGTATTTGCAGGCGTAACCGAGCCTCATCGTGCGTCTCCTTCCCGTGCGCTGCTTTCGGATGCCGTCGCGTCGCCGTTCCCTCGTTCCGCGCGGTTCGCGTCGAGGACCTCGAAAAACGCCTCGAGGCGCGTCTTGATCTGACCGTCGTGGCTGTTGCGCTCGTCGATGCCGTCGCCGTCGAGCTGCAGAAGGGGGATATGCCTTTCGTGCAGGTGGTCGCGCAGAAGCGCGCTTCCGCCCGCCGACTGCTTGCAGCCCCAGTGGCAGAAGTGGATGACGCCGTCGGCGTTCGTGTGGTCGATGAGCTTGTCGACAAGCTCGATCTTGCGTTCGTAGGGGCCGTTCATCGCGTTTCCGATGAGCTTCTCGGCCAGGGCGCGGAAAGGGTCGGGGTCGGCAAGCGGGCTTGCCGTGGCAAGCGCCATGTCGAGCGCGACGATCTGGTGCTTCGGGCTGTAGTCGAAGGCCGCCTTCAGGCTTTGCTGGTAGTACGGCATGAGGTGCACCCAGAGGATGCGGTCCCCTTCGAGCGCGGGCGCGCGCTTGATGTCGTCGACCATGAAGCGCATGACGTCGCGGAACTGCTCGCTGCCGGCGTCGAGCTGGGTCGCCAACACGAAGAACAGGTGGTGGATGAACTCGGCGGGGTAGTAATGCTCGGACTGCAGCTTCAGGAATTCCCAGACGAGCGCGTTGGTTTCTCGTTCGACTTCGAGCGTGTGCGAAAGGCGGCTTTCGTCGAAGGGGATGCCCGTCAGCTCCTCGAGCGTCCGCGCGAGGTCGCGCAGCTGGTCGGCAAGGTAGGCGATCGCGGCCTCGTCGTTTTCGTAGGGCACGTCGAGCAGCACCATGGGCACGTCCATGCGCGCCCCGAGCTGGCGAAACGTGCTCAGGTTGCCATCGCACGCGCATGAGGTGGTGACGGCGAGGCGGGGCGCGTGCAGAACGCCCGTCTCCATCATGCCGAGCACGGTTTTGTGGTAGGTGCACAGCGTCGGCGCGATGCCCGCTTCCTGAGCGCGGTCGATGAAGAAGGGCGCCAGGTGGTAGCCCGAGAAGAAGCTTGCCAGGCATTCCACGCTCACCGTGCCGAGGCCGAAGCAGCGCATGATCTCGACCGGGGCGAAGATGTTGCCCCACACGTAGTCCTCTTCGTGCCCGAGCTGGTCGGACACGAGCCCGAGCGTGCACGCTTCGAGCTTGTGGTAGCCGCGCGCCGCGCGGAAGTTCGGCAGGTGGCGCGAGCCCCAGGTGTTGCCGCGAAAGCCGATGAGCGCGTCGCGCCAGCCGCGCTCGGGGTCGGTCATGCAGGTGCGGCGCACGTGGTCCATGTAACGGTGGATGGGGTCTGCGAAAGGTCTCATGATGCTCGTTTTCTTCTTGCGTTCGGCGTCGGCTTGCGCCTTTCGGCTGCTGCTGCGCTTGTCTACGCTTCGGGTTTCTTCGCCTGCGCCCTCAGCGCCTTGAGGATTGCGCGCTTCTTGGCCTGCTTCTTGTCGTAGGCGGCGCGTTCGGCGCGATGGGCCGCCCGTTTCGCCTCGGCCGCGGCGATCTCGTCGGCGTGCGCTGCCCGTTCGGCCGCCTTCTGGGCCGCGCGCTCGGCCTTCCGCTCGGCGCGCTCGGCGGCTGCTTCCTCGTCGCTTATGCGGCAGCCGCAGAAGTTCTGGCGGTACATTCCCAGCTCGCGGCTTTTCCGCGTCGCCTCGTCATAGTAGGGGCGGAAATCCTCGAACACGCCCGCAAGGCCGTGGCGCTCGGCGGCTCGGTCCACTTCCTCGCGGATGACCTCGGTGTATTGGTAAGGGCTGACCGAAAGCGTGGTGCCGATGCCCTCGAAGCCGTGCTCGGCGGCGACGCGCGCCGTTTCCTCGAGCCGTAAGCGATAGCAGGCGCGGCAGCGTGCTCTTCGCTGGGCAGGGTCGACGGAAAGCACGTTGGCATGCACGCGGGCAAGCGCTGCGTCTCCGATGCGACCTGCGGTGTTTTCCCAGGTAGCAGGGTCGTAAGGTCCCTCGATGACGGGGATGCCCTCGGCGCGCGCCCATTCTTCGAGCGTGGCGAGCCGATGCTCGTATTCCTCGCGCGGGGCGATGTTGGAGTTCGCGTAGTAGATGGTGATGTCGTGCCCCGCCGCCTTCAGAAGACGCGTCGGTTCGAGCGAGCACGGTCCGCAGCAGGCATGCAGCAGCAGTTTCACGACGATCCTTTCACGCGAGGGGAGATAGCCCATCGATACTAGCACAGGGCGCCGTGCGCTTCGCGTCCCTCGTGAAATCGCCAGATTGCGGATAGCTCGAATCGCGTTTCTCGCGAAGAACTGCCTGTTATTCGTCAGCGAACGTTTCCGCTGTTTGCGTGATGGGGCGCGCGGCTGATCGGCGGCTTTCAGCCCCTTACCTTATACTAGTGCTATCTATCCGCAGGTTGTTGTGCGCTAGAGCGCACCGTCTCCTTAAGAAGGGCTTTCATGGCAGATAAAGCATACCGGGCGATCCTGTTCGACCTTGACGGCACGTTGTGCCCGATGGAGCTTGAGGAATTCCTCGGCGGGTACTTCAAGGACATCGCCCGTTTCGCAGCGGAACAGGGCATCGATGCCGAGAAGTTCGCGCGTGCGTTCGGGGCGGGCGCCATGGCGATGGGGAAGCGCACGCCGGGCGGGAAGACGAACCACGACGTCTTCTGGGACGTGTTCTTCGGTGAGTTCGACCCTAACGAGACCGATTGGGAGGCGCTTTTCGCCGACTACTACGACACGCGCTTCGGCGCGATCGGTGCGAACGTCGTGCCCAACCCGGCGACTCGTCGCGCCATCGATGCGCTCGCCGCGAAGGGCTACCCGCTCGTGCTTGCCACGCAGCCGATGTTCCCGCGTCGCGCGGTGGAGTGGCGCCTTGCATGGGCGGGCGTTGCCGATGCGCCGTTTCGCTACATTTCCACCTACGAGAACTCGACGGCGGTTAAACCGCAGGTGGAATACTACGCCGAGGTGCTCGAGCACTGCGGGCTTT